>JAUZOH010000001.1 GCA_030706565.1 Bacteroidota bacterium
TGGAAAGATTGATTTTTCAAAGGACCTTTATCATCGACATTCCCTTGAGTTAACATAAAATCAAGAATTTTACCCCGATCATTGATAATCAGGTGAAGTTTGAAACCAAAAAACCAGCCGACAGAACAATGCCCCTTAGTTAAGAGAGAAGCTAGGAATAGTGTGCAATCACTATTAAAATAACACACACAATTAGTACGATTGAAGTAAGTGTAGATAAGTACAACTTTAAGAAGTAGGATGGAGATGGAATCTAAGCTATTTCCTTTTTAGAACCACAAATAGAGTTTTCTCAATTTAAAAAAATAAAAACATGATGATATTTTTACATGAGTGTAAAAGTCATTTACCTGTTACCCCGAGTATTTATCCGTACTTTTATATTAAGGAAACTTATTGATAATAATTAAAATAAAGAATTTTGAATAATACTTTCCTTATTTATATCTTAGTACCATAAAAATATACAAGACAGGAGTTAAGGATGACAAAACAGGATCTGGTAAACAAAATCTCACAGGATACTGGCATAGATAAAAATTCAGTACTACAAATTGTGGAAGCTTTGATGGAAACCAATTAAGGTTTCCATGGCTAACGATCAAAACATTTATCTGAGAGGGTTTGGAAGTTTCATTGTTAAAAAACGGGCCAGGAAAATAGGACGGAATATGACCAAAAACATTCCCCTGATTGTCCCTGAGCATTTTATCCCTGCCTTTAAGCCTTCGAGGAAATTTATGGATCAAATTAAAACGAAAAAGATCTGATCTTTTTCGTCTTAAACAACCGATAATAACTTCTTTGTGCTTGTTTTTTCTATTTACTCTAGTGATGATCGACCTGAGGATGTATATTTTGTATTCTTGCATCCTTGTTTTTTCACAGTTTTCTTGCTATTTTCTCTCTGAAATAAATGCCTGTATTGTGAATTCCAGCGTTACCGTATATCCCATTTCCCCCGATATTAATACTGGCCCAATGGTCGAATGCTACCTTTGCTAACATTTACAATAGCTCCAGGCCGTATTTTTATTATTTTTCTGAATCCGAACTTATATATTTGTATCATTTTAAGTTAATAAGATGCAAAGATAGTGAATGTGTTTTAGTGCGGAAATATTTCCACTTCGTAATTTTGGGTGTTACACAGTAAAATATTTGACTTTTTGTTGCATAGTTGAGCAACAGTTTGTATCTTTGTAGCATGGAAAAGCAACGTGGAATTCTGACATACGGAGGGTTCTTTGAGGCTTTCATGGAAACATTGACCGATAAGGAGCAGCAAAAGATACAATATGGGTTACTGATGCTGAAAACACAGGAAAGACTGTCGGTGAGATATGTAAAGCTGATACGGGACGGCCTGTATGAGCTTCGTACGGAATATAAGGGTAACCTGTACCGTGTGTTTTTTATTTTCGACAAGGGGAACATTGTAGTATTATTCAACGGATTTCAAAAAAAGACACAGAAAACACCAAATAACGAAATAGAAAAAGCATTAAAAATAAAAGACGAATATTATGCACGAAAATAATCATCAAATAGTGGATTATGATGTAGTATTGGATGCTAGATTCGGTAAACCTGGCACTCCGTCACGCATTGAGGCAGAGGAAAAAGCTTATACTTTCTATACAGGGCAAATTATAGAGGATGCCCGTAAAAAAGCCAAGATCACACAGGCAGAACTTGCACGCCGTTTAGGTTGTAACCGCTCTTACATATCACGAGTGGAGCATGGTGAAACTGAGCCAAAGATATCGACCTTTTATCGTATAATGAACGCTTTAGGTTGTAATATCGAGTATTCGATGAACTTGTAAGGTTTTTACATTTTATTCCTGCCTTTAAGCCCTCAAAGAAATTTATGGATCAAATTAAGACGAAAAAGATCTAACCTTTTAGAAAATTTAGATGCTTCATCAAAGAAGGAAGGCAGCCATCAGGCTGCCCTTCACTCCCATTACCCTTGTTTGTCGCTGGCAGGTCGTCATCCCTGGCGGAGCCCGCTTCCATACTCGAAGGGTAATCAAATTTACAAAATATTTATGTAGTAATCAATCTTTTAGTTTATTTTTAATCCATTAGCACCGGTATTTTGTAGATCAAATCTTTATCTATGGTAAACAAGAAATTTCTTCCGCCTTCGGTTTCTTTCATCTCAAATTTTAACCTTTTATTATCCGGGACGGTAAATTTACTGGTGACAATTACGATATCCTTGGTTTGCTTTGCCACCAAGCGGTCAAAATTATTTAAGGTGAACACGGGTTCTATATTGCTGGATTGAAGGGTTGCTGACCGGATTTTCCTTTTACCCTGGATGGTTAAGTTGAAATAATCTACATCGTAGTTTATATTTGAATTGTTGTTTACCTTGAAATGGAAATACAAGCGGTCTTTGTACACGAATACATTGGTTAGGGATACAAATACATTTTTCTCCATTTCATCTACGTTATAGATGTCTTGTTTCTTGGTCAGTACCTGTTTACAGGCCTGTTCTATATCTTCCTTTTCCTTCCGTTCCCTTAAAATG
Organism: Bacteroidota bacterium; assembly: GCA_030706565.1. Lineage (NCBI taxonomy): Bacteria > Pseudomonadati > Bacteroidota > Bacteroidota bacterium. The sequence continues at coordinate 2,546 of JAUZOH010000001.1, forward strand.
GAATCATTTCTTATGATCTCTCCTTCGTTTTTTCCTTCCTGTTTAACCAATAACCCACTTCCGGCTGGTATATTGTAAATTAACGTATCGCTGTTAGGGGCATATTGAAGCAAAAAACTGTATATCGTTTCATCTTTTGTTTTCACCACCAGGCTAGTTTCCTGGAAACCTTCCGTTTTTGTGGCCAGTTTAACCATGTTTTCTTCTTTTTTCCAGAGTATGTCTTCCAGCCCAACGTCCACATATTTGACTTCCGAACTGAAAATAATGTGAACGGTCTTGTTAAATGAAAGGTAAATTTTCCTGGGCATGGTTTGCCCAAAGGAGCTTATGCCAATTATTAAGGCCAGGAAAAACAGGAATGTTTTTTTCATTTTGTTGCCCTAAGGATTAATTTATAGTTTTCTGTTAATACTGCCGTATTTTCATCTATTGCTTTTCTTCCCGTAGTTATGGGGACGCTTACAAAGGGGGTATTGATCTTGACCTGTCCCAGGGCATTGTTTGCTTCTTCTTTGACTGCATCATGCAGGATCAGATCCGGCACATCTACTCCTTCCAAGCCATCGCCATAGTCGTAGGCTACAAAATTTACAGGGTATAGTTTCCCGGTATATCCAATCGAGGGTACGCGGATATTTACCCTTTGGCTGCCCATGCTTACAATCCCGGATATGAAGGTATTTCTGGGGATTTTTACTCCATCTATGATAAATTCCTGAATGGCCCTCATTTTTACGGTTGAGCCGTTTTTCACTTTTTGCTGGTTGTGTATAACAACCATAACATCAGACGATGTGTGGGTTTCTTCGTTTACCTGCACAGTTTGATCCTGGGAATCGTTAAAATTATTTCTATACCTGGCCTGGCTTTTTACAGGGGTTTGAATCAATACCCGTTTTTCCATGGGGCGTATATCCGCATTTTTCTTTATAGTAGGAGGCTTATGATCATTTGTTGTCTTTGACTTTTCTTGTTTGGTCTTTGGACTTTTTAAATCCTGGGATTTTTCTTTTATCTCCTCTTTCTTTATTTCATTTTTATCACTTTCCCCAATATTATTGTTGCTTCCTGCTTTTTCCTTATCCTCAAAAAGCTTGCTCATGTCCACGTTGATGTCCTCTTTTACCTGAATTTTGATGCTTTCTTCATCCACCATTTTTTTCATGTTGTTGGATATTTTTCCGGTATCCTGGTTTAAAATTTCAACGCTTGCCGTATTAATATCATTCCCGTTATTTTTATCTTTTTTCTTTCCTGGAAACACAAAAAATGCCATTAAAATGATCATTCCGGCCACGATGACCAGGAAGATTATCCCGAATGTATTTTGTCTTTTCTGTACCATTTTTTATTCTTTTATTTCTTTAAAATCGCTTTGGGTCAGATTTTCTAATACAAAGCCGTGAGGGTTGGTGGCAAAAGTTTCTGATACCCTTTTTAAATAGAATTCTATGGTTACCTGAAATTTTTCGCATTGCATCTCTTCCCTCATGTTGATCTGAATGGGCACCCGACAAAAGTAAGGTTCCCGGCTTAGGTCTATTTGTATGTCTTTGTGGTTTACGATGGCTTCCTGCCTGATTCCCAGGCGGATGATGTCGCTGTACCAGCCTTTTTTCTGAAATCTTAAGTATAGTTCCTTTACTGATTTGTCCCCTATCCACAGGGCATTGTTGATGTGGTCTTCTACATTCCACTTGTCAAAATCATAAAAGTTTGAGATAAAATACAGGATTTGGTTTTTGGCTTCTATCTCCTCTGCCTGCCTGGCACTTATAAAGCTCATCTTCCTGGGTGTCCCGTCTGCATCCAGGATAGGCCTGTTGGTTTCCAGCAGGGATTTGGTTTTATATACAAAAATCGTGTAGGAAACGATCATTACCCCCATCAGCAAAATCATCCCGATCACCACATAGTCTTTTAGCCTGTTGTTCTTGGTGATATCGTTGTATTCATCAAGTAAATGCTTCATATTATTCTCCCTGAGTGTTTGCAAATAGTTTGATCAATAAATTTAAAGACCCTTTGATAATCCCTATTTTCACGATGATCCCGACTAAACTGACCATGGTGGTTGCTGCCGTTACGGAAAAAGAGGTAAAATTGGAATTCGTGTAGCATTCGTTTGTGACCACATCCATAAAGGTATTGGCCGCATATATCGGGATGATCCAAAGGAAATAGATGGCATAATACCTTAACCAATTGTAAATGGCATTGTGCCATTTATCGTAGATGCTAAATACCACCGCAATGGGGCCCAGCAATTTTAACGCGAACAACATAAAGGCCCTGATCATCAGGGAGGCCATATAAACAAAGGTCCCGAAAAAATCTCCTATCCATCCGAATATTTTGATCAATACGGAACCGGGATGTTTTATAAACTGGACCAACTGGCTGGTGTTTGACGCGATATAGTCATCCGAATACTGGTCGGCATCCAGCTTCAAACCGTCATATTTGTCTTCCACCGTATCCTTCAGGTTATTTCTGGTTTGCCTGAGCTTTGCCTTTAAGTCCCCTTCCGGGGTAATATTCCTTTGTATATAGGTGTCTCCTTCTTTTAGTACGTTTTCTACCCCATCCATGAAGTAATTATAACTTCCAAGTATGGCGCAAAGGACAAAGGGCCGGATAATATCCCTGGGACTGAAGATCTCATTTGCATTTTTTGCTTTCAGGTACTTGGACAGGAGTTGTACCACAACAAATATGATGGCCGCACCTTTGATGAAAGCCAGGGTGAATTCCACAAAAGTGTAATGGTTTATTTTATCCATTATCGTTGTGACGAACGAAAATGCATCATTCATGTCTTCCTGTCTTAATTGAACATCTTGTATGCCCGGGTCGATTCTCTTTCTTCATTGGTTGTCTTGGCTTCAAAATACTGGATCTTCATGACCGTTTGCTGGAAAGATAAGCGTTTGTCCATGTCTTTCAGTTCCCTTATGCGGTCTGCATCGCCCATGCTGAATTTCCCCGGAGTAAGTATATCCTTTACGGTTGAGATTATTCCTTCTGCACCCTGAACCACGATCAATAACTGGTCGTTTAGCCTTTTTAATTCTTCAGGGCTTAAGCTCTTTAGTTTTTGTGCTTTTACACTGATTTCATATTGCTCTTTTATTAAATCAACCTGGCGTTGGTAAACCTTTTTGGTCCAAATTGCAGTTTCCAGGCTGGCATTGATCGTTTTTAATAATTTTTCAGCTTTTTGCAAATACGTTATTGTGGTGGTCAGGGAGGTTACCATGGAACTTGTATTGGCGACTGTCTGTCCTTCCATGATCGTAGTTTTCACCAGCTGGGCATTATTCACCGGGTCATATACCACCGAGGCCCCTGCTTGTGGCAAAGCAGTTCTGCCGTTTGTGAGGAACAGGATGATGGATAAAAGCATCATTTTAATGGCTTTCATGTTCAATCATTTTTTTAATTGATGATTCAAAATTTCCTGTTTTTTGATATTCTTCAAACAGGGGTTTCTTTTGGTCTTTATCGCTGACATAAGCCCAATACACTTCACGGGGTACTTCAAGGCGGTAACAGTTCATCTTTTTCCCCAACTTGATGGCAAACTCCGTGTAGGGCGGTTTCCCCTTCTGGTTGGAACGTAAGGAAAGCAACTGCGATACATCGTGATCCGACAATTTCAGGCGGTGTTTTAAACTCTCCAATCCTTTGTCTTGTTCAAAAATAAAGAAGGTATGGGTATTGTTTAGGATGGCTTTTCCTATGGTGTCGTCCGGAATATTGTCTATCGTTTGAAGTATTAGGCCCATCCCGCCTTCATATTTTCTCACGGTCTGGGCTATATAGTCCATTGCCGTGATCATGCTCTGGTACTTTAACAGCTTTGCCGCTTCTTCATATACCAGTACTTTTTTGTTTTCACTGTTTTTCCAGATTTTGTTATCAATGGTATCCCTGATCATCAGGAACATGATCGGTAAGATGGTGGGATTGTTCAAGGCTTCGGACAATTCATAAAAGACAATGCCTTTTTCTCCCCCTCGGTCAAAAAGGCCGCTGTCGGCATAGAGGAAATCATATATCCCGGTCACATACTCATTGCATACATGCAAAAACTCATCCCTGTTGAAAAATTCAGGATTGATTTCCAAACGGTCCAATATCCTTTCCTCTTTTTTAACATAGTTGTAAAAGGAAGGAAAAGAATATCTTTCCTGGCAGTTCAGGTAATAATCCGAAATGATTGAATTCATGGATACCCTGACGGTATCCTCCGGTTTTTTTTCTTTGAGCCAATGAATGAAGACAAAATCTGAGAGGGTCTCTATTTTGGCAGCGGTCAGCCCTTCCTTTGAGGAAAGTAAAAAGGGGTTGATCCCAAAGGGCTCACCTTCCTTATACCGGATATATTGAACCTTGTCCTTGTACAGGGTCGCGATACCTTCATTGGAGTCTCCGATATCACAGAGGATCAACGAATAATTTTGTTCTATGTAGGTCCGGTACATGTGGGTTGTAAAAAAGGATTTTCCCCCTCCTGTCTCTGCGATCACGGCAAAGTTCCTGGCAAGGATCTGCTTGGTTGCATAAGGTTTCTCCCACAAGTCTTTCAGGATGGGGGTATTGTTTACCCGGTCATTTAACAGAATCCCCTTTTCATCATGTTCATAATTCCCCACCAGCTGTGTAAAGACCAAGGCCTGGTTGATGTCTGTCATATACGTTTCTCCCTTGGGCATAAATGAGGCATTGCCGGGGATGGAGCTTAAAAAATAGTGGGCATGGTCTATATAGATGGGCGAATAAGGGATCAGGTCCAGTTCGGAAAAGGCAGTGGTGATCTCTTTTTCTATCTTGTTCAGGCCTTCTGTTGTGTTTGCAAAGGTAAACACGTTGTAATGTGCCCTGCAGAGCCTTATATTTTCATTTTCGGCCATTTCTTCGAGGTAGCCGTCTATCGTTTTAAAATTGTGCTCGTTTTCCTTGGAAAATTTTGAAAAGGTCCGAAATTCCTGGTCTGTCTTTTCTATTTCGATTTTAAGCCTATGGTGGTCCTCTTTAAAGATGAACTGGTTAATTACATGGTTGCACTTTAGTTCCAGCCCCAGGGAGTGCGTAAAGGCCTTATAATAGATATACCGGTCTGTGGATATCTTGCCGTCCTTTTTGCAGCTGTATATTTTCTCAGGCAAATTGTCCTGGTTACAGATCGCGTAACAGTTATAGTAATTACTGCCTATTTTGAAGGGTTCGAAGTTGATATCTGTCAGTTTGCCGGGCTGATACCCGACCAAAAAATTAAAAATAATATCCTTGATCGTGTATTCATCCAAGGGGCTCACCTTAAATTGCCTGGAGGTGTTTAAGGTGGCTATTGCTTTGTCTACTTCCTTTTGAAAACTAATGATCTTTTCAAGATCTTCCCGGATAATCCGGTTTTTATTACTAAAAACACTTAAGGAGAAATTCTTTTGGAGGCTTTCCAGTCCCGGCAAAATCACATACATGAAGCAAGTATGCTCCAGGTATTTTTTCCCTTCATAATATTCCTGGGTGGCTTTCTGCAGAAATGTGAAACCCGGCAGGGATGCCTTCTCTATTGTTTTTTCAAGATATACATTTTGAATATGGATGATGGTGTTTGAGGGCAAAGTCTTAATAAACCTGTACAGTTCCGTCTGCATCATTTCGTAATCATTTTCAGACGGGCTGTATATCTCAGGCAGTTGCATACTGAAATACAGGACGATATCCCCATTGCGGTTCAATACACAATTGCCATCTATTTTATAGATGTTGTACAAGTCTTTAATATCAATAATCATCGAAACGGCTTAAAAGAATTTATTTTTATTGAGACCTTATCACCATAAAATTTTTTGCTGAAGGCATTCATCTTTTTCTCTGTTACCTGTGATAACACGATATAGGAAAACAGGTCAAGGATAGTGATCAGGATGACCTTGGTCAGCGAAATCCCTGAGAATAATGAAAAGGCAGAGAAGAAAAGTATGGCGAAAAAGATTATAAAATTTACCACCGGCAAATTGTAAACCAGGGGTTTTCTTTCTATAGCCCTTCTGGTTTTATATTCTTTTATCATTATACAATAAGTGCCTTAACCGCTTCGGCAATACCCAATACAAAGGCCGGGTAAACAGCCATTTTCACGCAGGAGAAAAATGCTTCTTTGGCATATTCACCCCCTTTAATAAAATCAGAATATTTTAAGATGCCGGTTACCACAAATACGACGAAAACCAGGGCGATCAATGCCGGCCGTATGTACTGTGTATACATGCTGTTTAGGGTGGTTTCGAACGAACCCGCTGCAAATGCCATTGCGGTGGCATAAGCCATCATCAGGACCAATGATAAAAGTTTTTTCTTGTTCATGGAGGTAATATTTAATTGGTTAAGGAATTGCTGCTCACTAAAGTCAATTATCTATTATCCGGGTCTTGCAGAGCATTATAAAATTCTGCAATCCTGTACATTTCTCTAATTGTGAAAGTTTGTGATTTTAATTTTCGGTCTAATGTGGCCTTTGAAAGCCTGATATGTTCATACAAGGCTTTCTTTTGCATGCCGTAAGCTTCGATAATCCAGGGTATTTTCTTTTGAAGTTCTTCAAAGTCCGATATTATCTTGGTTTCTAATATCATTGAAGGATTTTTTTTGAATTTTGACCTCTTATATATAAATATACAAAAGTTTCATAAAAACACCATAAAAGATAGATATTTAATACCTTAAAAATATATTTAACCCTTGACTCTTATTGAGAGAAGGCTAAGCAAAATCCAAGGGATTGGGAGGATCATAAAAAAACATTTTTTATGAATGTACTTTAAAATAGGTGATTATTAAATTCTACTTATCCTGTGAATTAAGGGTTAAAAATTAGCAACTATTTTACCCTAAATGTTTTTTTCTTATTCCTTTTTATTCTCCACGTATTGCCTGAGGATATTCAATAAAATCCAATGATTTTACTATTAGGTGCGAATGCCTTTTCCAATAATCAAATTGCAGTATGTGTGATTTTTTGCCTATTCCTGGATGTATCAGGTTTTCTTTTTTACTTCGATTTTAAACGGAAGCAGTTTCCAGTCTCAGAAATTTCTGGATATTTTGCTAAAAAATGCAGAGAACAACCCTTTAATCAATCATTTGTCTGAAAACACAGTTGACTTGCGGCCAGGTTTAATATTTAAAAAAATTACTTTGTTTGAATAAAAAAATCTACCTTTAAGTCTGAGAATAATCTTAAAAAGATTTATTCTGATGCAATAAAACAAATGAAAGCAGTCAAAAATAAGATAAATCAATTTACTACAAAATGTTAACGCCTATAGATAAGGCCGATATAACAGCAATTATGCAGTTACAGAGATGTTACCAGCAAGTGTAAAGACACGCTGCTACCAATTTTGATAAATTATAAACTAAATATGACTAAATAATCTAACAGAAATCCCATGAAAATTAATTATGACATAAAAGCATGGAAAGGGAAACAGCCGGTAAAAGTATTGGAAGATAAACTTGATGATTATAAAAAAGAAGTATTAACTAATTTGAATTTAATCCAATATGAAAATGTGTTTGACTATGATTACACCGAAATATCAATTCAAACAGGTCCTTTTGCTGGAATTGATAAAAGAATAAAAATAGAAGAATCATTTCAATCATTTATTTGGATTTGGTCTTATTGCCTAATGACATTATATGATGAAGGTGTTGCAAAACCAAGATTGAAGATTACAAACTCTAAATCAAAGATTAAACAAGCTTTTGATTTATTAGATTATGGATATACATTACTTGACAATTTCCAGAATTGGGATTTAAAGCTTCCAAACCCTCAAGAATATGATATATCTGATTCTTATTATATAGAAAAGGCAAATGGCGTTTACATTTTCGCCATGAATGAATTATATCTGCATGAAATTGGACATATCCATAATGGAGATATTGATAAACTTATAAATCATAATACTGGTAGGTATATTATAGATTTAGCTGAAAGGAAATCTTTTGAATATAATGCAGACAAATTTGCTTTTGAAAAGTTAGTAATTGGTATAAAAAATCCAATTTATAACAAAACAATTGAGTTTGGAATAATCTCTGGCTTCTCAGCTCTCATTATGATTCAAACTACATTGAAAGACTATTCAGGTATGTATCCAGATGCAGATGAAAGATACAAAATAGCGATAGAATCTCTGAATATTCATGAAGAAGATAATCTATGGGGAATTGCTTGTTTGGCATGGAAACTATGGAGTAATAAAAATTCAAGAGATTTAGATTGGGCAGTAGAATACGACACCTACAAAGAATTATTTCAAGCAACAATTGTAAAAGTAAACGATTTTAAGTAAAATAAAATAACACCAGCTGGTAACACGCGGTCATAAAACATTGGGGTTTAAGTGGTATGCCAAGCTCATCCCTCGCTGGCAAGGTTCTTATCGGTTGATAGATTCGCAGCTCCGAATTCCCCAACGTTTCATACCACCAACCGTTGTGTGTAATGCAAAAAAAGACAGTACATGAAATTTAAAACCCAACATTTAAGAAATATTATAGATGCTAACAATGATAATCGATTAGCAATTTTTATTGGAGCTGGAGTTTCAAAAAATTCTGAAACGAAAGGACTAAAACTACCAACATGGCAAGATTTAATTGATGATTTGAAGAAGGATTTAGAATTAACTAGTGAGACTGACTTTTTAAAAATAGCACAACTTTATTATCTTGAATTTAAAGAGTATTCATATCTTAAAAAACTAAAAAAATATTTCCCTGATAGCATAAGACCTTCTTCAATACACAAACAAATATTTGATTTAAATCCTCAAGTAATTATTACAACAAATTGGGATACAATTCTTGAGAAAACAATAGAAGAAAATGCATATATCTATGATGTAATTCGTTGTGATGAAGATTTAGTTAAATCCACTATTCAAAAGAAAGTGATTAAAATGCATGGGGATTTTAAAAATCACAATATAGTTTTCAAAGAAGATGATTACTTGAATTATCAATATAATTTTCCATTAATCGAAAATTACGTAAAAAGCATTTTGTCTACTCATACGGTACTTTTTCTTGGTTATTCATATAATGATATTGATTTCAAACAAATAATGAAGTGGTTGCAAAATTATTCAAAAGTACAACCGCCTAGATATCTAACTGTCTTTTATGAAAATTCAACCCAAAATAAGTATTTAGAAAATCATGGAATAACCACATTTGTGCTTGATGAACCCAATGGTTCAATGAATCTTCAAAGCGACTATACTGAGAATACAAAGTATTTCTTAGACTTGATAAAAAATGATGAAAGAATAAACTTCTTAAAAACAGAGAATGACATTATCAATTTTGTTTTCAATAAATTAAAGGTGCTTTCTGAACTAAATGGTATTTTAATTGAACAAATACAAACCTCATTGACTAATTGTGGTTTTCTGTATGATGATAGCAATAAAACAATATTGGAATTCCGAGATAAAATACTCACATATGACTTAAATAAAGAAAAGAGAAATATTTATAAGGAATTTGTAAAAATACTAAATAAGCAAAACGATAAAGAATTATCAAACAAGACTCTGTATAGTATTTTTGAAATTTTAAGTAAAGCTAATATTCAAGGAATTGTTATCACCGAAGACGACTTATCAACAAGGCAAAAGAAATATATAGTTCTTGATGACTATTTAACAAATAAAGAATTTAATCTTGAATCAAAGTATCTTGATTTCAATTTTTTAATTGAGGACAAATCAACAAATGATATTTATGAATTGCTTCAAAAATCATTCATTTTATATCAGCTTGAAGATTATGAAAAAGCTTATGAGATTGTTGAAAAAACAATAATACAGTGTTTAAAACAGAAAAATTACACTGTTTTATTTATTTCAATGTTTAATAAAAATGTTCTTCTCTGGAATTTGAAATATGGCTTTTTCCAAAATAGAAAAGCATATGAAAACATTGAAGAATATAACTTAGAAGAAAAGTTTAATCAGCTTCCAAAAGACTTACAAAAAGCTCTTAAGCCAATTTATAACTTTTTAAACTCTTGTTATTTGTACAAATTTGCGTACAGAATATCAGAAGAATTAAATAAAAAAGAGGAATCTAAAAAAACTATCAAATCTGGCGGTTTTGTTTTAAACTCTAATATTACTGAATCTTCTTCAAAACATAAAAATCTAATTTTATTTGTACTTCGTAATGGAATAATTTTAGAAGGAAGAAGCGAATTTCAAAGTATCAATAAATATTTTCTGAAAATTTCTATTATAAGACAGGTTCAAAATAAAGCGACTACATTTAATGAAATAGAGTTTTTTTCAGCGATAAAATATTTGTCAAATAAAGAATTAAAGCATCTACTATCTGATTTTTTCAAGTATGATTCTGAACAAAAGGGAAAATTTGAAATTTCAGAAGAAAATAAAGATTGGTTAATTAATAGGGTATTAATAAATCTTATAAATAGATATATAAATTCCGATAATGCGTTTAACACATTTGAAAAATACTTAGAGAATACAATCTTCTTACTTTCATTAACAAAACTATCAGATGATGAAATTTCAAAAATTTTAGAAAGCTTTAATATCATTATCGATAAAGCTAAAAATACAATTGGAATTTACGAATCAATAAATCTTTTCTTGGAAAACCAATATAATCTTCATAGTACATCCATTAATGAGAGTTCATTACTTAATTTGATAAAATCCATAATTAATAAATTTGTAAGCAAGCAATATAATGGATATGATTTTCATGCTATTACACGCAATGAAATTTCGAATTTATATGGTTATGCAAGAGAACAAAAAGCAATTTTTAAAGAAAAAGCATTGATTAATAAATTAATTGATGCATCAAAAGAACTACCAATAGAAGAACAATTAAATATTTCAGAATCTCTTCTTCTTAGTATTTATGATATTTCTACTGATGAAATTAAGACAAAAATTAAAGAATATATTTTGAGCATAAAATCAAGTGAAACAAAAGAAAAACATGATTATTTAATATTTGAGCTCATCTTAATTATTCGTGATTTTAAAAATTTAGAAACATCTTTAATCAAAGAGCTTGAAGAATATTTTGAACCATATAAAGACTCAAAGTCATTTTCTTCAATTTGGTATTCAATAGATGGTCAAATAGATTATTTAATAAAAGAAAAGCAACTAACTCAGCTCAAAGAAGTTTCTTCAACGATAAAAACGTTAATAGAAAACTTTAAGAAAAGTGAAAGATTTTCAATATTTTAATGTGAAAGAAAGCACTACACACAATAAATAGGACTCTGAGCGGTCTGCAAGACCCAGCGATGAGTCTGTGTTGGACTACAAACGCCGGGCGATGGGCTATGTACTTAATGAGGTTTTTTGATATTTTTTAAAGGCAGGCTAATTAACCGTTCTTTGAAGTTTTGTAAATTTTGCAGGGTTCGGAACTATCTGCAATCTGCAAAAATAGAATTATAAAAAAACAATGTTTTTCTTTGCTTTTTCTTCGCTATAAGACATAGCTTTCCCAGTTATGCCGTCAGCGTAAAAAAAGAGTTATTAATTAAGAATGTTGCAACACTTATTCAGGAAATAATCATCCGGAGATCGTATCCGGGGAAGTTCCCTTACGATAACCATTCGTCCTGTTTTGCATGCCGGGCAAAGGCAGGGATTTATGCCGGTCAGCCGTTCAAATCGTTGCAGGCCGGTTTCATTTGTCTTTTCCTTTTGCATTATTATGGTCTCGATGCCTAGTTTGTCTTCAGGAACAAACTGCAAGTTAAGGTTTCATTTTGAACTATGGTTGTAAATGCCATTTTATAAACAACTTTTTCAAAATCAGGAACAAGCACGATGGCCTATTCAACAATTGTTAAACCCGATATTTTTCTCTTAATCAAATTTTTTTTGAATTAATCTTTGGAGTATAAATAGAATCGGGTACTTTAAAATAGCTATCCGCACAGGCGGATTTAGTTCAACAATGCGTGGTTTACGTTAATTTGAAGCGACAGTGGAAAAAACGGATGATACCCACCCAGTGAAAACGGCCATACCCGTTCACTTTTTTGCATAATCAGTCAAGGCGCTGTAAAAATAGATTATTTTTTTCTCAAAGTATCTCCTAAAAGATCAAAACGTAGAGCCGTATGTACAATTCTGTCTAGAATGGCATCAGCCGCAGTCGTATTTTTCTTCATTACGTCATACCAATCAGCAACAGGAAGCTGACTGATTATAACAGTTGACTTTCTTGAATGCCTGTCCTCAATGATTTCCATGAAGTCCAGCAGTTGCTGTCCGTCCAGAACTTTCATACCAAAGTCATCCAGTATAAGCAGGTCGGTCTGTGCCATCCTGTCAAAGAACTTTGGCAAGGAGGACTCTATGCGTGCCATGGAGATGTGTTCAAAAAGTTTTTGCATGTTGAAGTACGCGACCTTGTAACCGGAAAGACAAGCCTGATACCCCAATGCTGTACCGAGCCAGCTCTTTCCAGTGCCCGAAGCTCCTGTGATAGTTACGGGCACGCCTTTTCTTATGTACTCACAGGTGGCCAGCCTCATGATCCTGTCCCTTTCCACACCTCGTGCAGCATCCATGGACAAATCTTCAATGCACACCTGATAGCGGAAGCGGGCGTCCTTGATAAGCCGGGCATTGCGGTTCTCCTTTCTCTGGTCCTGCTCCGACTGCAATAGCAGCTGCAGGCCGTCACTGAAGGACATGGAGTCTACCTTTCTTGTTTCCTGTAACGAGAGCCAGCATTGTGCCATTCCCGGCATCCTGAGACTCTTCAGTTCATTTGCGATTTCATTCATAACACTTTAATTTTTAAAAATTATACATATTACTTGAATTGTTCTTTTCCTCTGATGTTGGCATGGTCGGGATGGGCAGGGATGCAGTCGATGGATTCTGTCTCATTGACTTCCTCCACCCCCTTGCATTTGCTTTTTACTAGTTGCAGGACGAAGGGATATCGATACTTCTGATATATCAGGGCTGTCTCGCACGCCTTCCTGAACAGGTTTGGATCGGTCGTTCTCTGCAGGTGCAGCAGACCCTCACAGCTTCTGTAGAAGGTCTCAGGAGGCACGGTTGCCGTCGCAAACATATATTCGATGACCTGGCCAAGCTCGTCCATCGCTTTCTTGCCACGTGTGACATAATACTCCGGAGACCGGTCACGGTAAGCCAGCGAGTTGGACGCGAGGTGTTCACGTACCAGCGTATAATGTCCGGCGGAGTAATCTCGTTGATGCGTTGCCACACATTCCCCCTGGCAATACACCTTTACAAGTGTCCGGGTATAAATGACCTTGACTTTTTGTCCGATGAAGGAGTGCGGCACGGAGTAGTAGTGCTTGTCTCTTCCCAGATAGATGCACCCGTTGACGCCCACCTTCAGCTGGGTATAGGAGCGTATCTCGAAGTCGGCGGATGGAAGCGGACGGAGCTCGGGCTTCTCAATGGCCAGGAACTGTTCCTCACGGGTATATGGATGCTGCTGCATGCGTTTCTGATTGTGGACCTTCATTTTCTCCGCTACGGCTCTGTTCAATTCCTCCAGCGAATAGAAACGTTCGTTGCGCAAAGGGGCATAGACCCTCTGATAGACAAGCTTCACATGATCCTCGACAAGACTTTTGTCCTTTGGGTGTACCGGACGTGCCGGCAAGACAACGCAGCCATAATGGTTTGCAAGGTCCTCCATGACGCGGTTGATCTCCGGTTCATAGGGGTCGGTCTTGATGACGGCGGATTTCAGGTTGTCCGGGACAATTATTTTTGGAACGCCTCCAATGGATCTGAAACAGCTTGCAATGGCATACACCAGATCCTCGCTTCTTTGAGAGGGAACGCCCAGAGCGTAGCCATAGTCCGTTGCGGGCATACATGCGACAAACATCTGAACCGTAATGATCTCGCCCGTCTCCATGTCGGTGTACTCCATCGTGTCCCCGGCAAAGTCTATGAAGATCTTCTCTCCACCAACAAAGGTGTCCTTCAAAACGGTTGAGGACCTTTCTTCTTCGGCCAACTTGTTCTGCCTGCAGTGAAAGCGGAACTGCGTAAGAGAGTATCCCTCTGGGTTCTCCGCCTTGTATTCCTCCCACAGGAGCTTGAGAGTTACATGTTTGCGAGCCTCTTCCTTTTTCAGGTAAGGGAGTTTCTCCTTAAGCTGCTCAAAACGCATATCCGTGTAGGCCGGACTGCCGCCGGTCATGCGGTGCTCCAGCACGGGGTCGTCAAGCCTGAGAAGTCTGTTGATGTTCATACTGTCGGATTCCGCACGTTTGACGTAGCGGTTCACCGTTTCCTTGTTCATCTCCAATTGCGTGGCTATCTTACGGTTGGATACCCCATCCAGATGCAACTGGAGCACTTGTTTGATCTTGCTCATTTCTTTTGTCTTTCCTGCCATGACTTTGATTATGCTTACTTGGGTACTGTTACACAGCACAAAGTAAACCGGACAAAAGTGAACGGACATGCTCCGTTTTTTAAAAAGTCTGGATAAGTGAACGGCAATGCTCCGTTTTGCTTTATCATCCAGTTCCTTACGAAGACAAATTGGGTGGCAATGCTCCGTTTTTAGGTGGATTTTTGCCTTACCAGAATTGTCTGGGTGGTAATGCTCCGTTTTTTTGTCTGTTTTTGCCTGTTCTTGCAGGAAATGAACGGACATGCTCCGTTTTTTAGGCCCTTTTTAGGACAAAAAGAAGGTTATTGAACTCCGTCTTTTTGGGTGGGTATGCTCCGATTTTTCCACGACAGAATCCGCCGGTAGGTTTGCAGCCGTTGAAACCAACATGATCACGTTTCCCGCACTGTGTCTATCCCTGACAGTTAGTGGTAATTTTGAATTTTTGGAAAAAGTAATTGAACAGAAAAGTAACTCGTGGGTTAATAATATTGGATAAATATTTAATAAATTTTAAAATCATATATTATTTCATACTTTTGTACAATAATCAAGTATGGCAATAGTTAAAAGATTAAATTAAAAGGAAGGTTATGAGTACCATATTGGAAAGTTTAAAGTCATACTTTCAAAACAATTCCAGAGAGCAAATAGAAAGGGATTGGGCTGAATTTGAAAAGTACGATAAAATAGGACTTAAAGTAGATGAGTTTTTAGAACGATGCAAATTGTTATATGAACAAGATACAAAAGATACCTACTGGGAATATAATTGTTTAAATCAAATAATTAAAAATCCGAAGTTCGCTTCGGATTTTTTTTTAATTTAGTTTTCTAAAATTAACTATGACATTAAATGAATAAAGCCGCATTTACTTTAGAAAAATATCGATTTGAGAAAGTAATGATTGATTTTTCAAAAAAATCATCAAATGATTTAGACATCGGTTTTGAACCGTCTGGAAAATTTTTCTCGTCTGACTCTAGTTATGAACTAAAATTTGTATTTATTGCTCATAACGAAAATCCGAAAAATGCATTTGTTCAAATTGAATGTATTGCTCAGTTTAAATTTGAAGAAAACATAAAATTTGAAGAGATCCCATCCTATTTTTACAGAAATAGTATTGCCATAATCTTTCCGTATGTTAGAGCTTTTATTAGTACTGTAACTTTACAAGCTAACATTCCACCAATTGTAATTCCAACAATGAATTTATCTTCTTTGGAGAATCCTTTAAAAGAAAATACAATACAGATTTAACTTGACATTACATTGAAAGTAAAAACCGTATACCAAACACTTGAAGATAGAGGAAATCCAGATGAGATAGAACAAAATGCACCGTTTCCATGTCATTGGGAGAATGCTTGGCTTGGTGACGGTTACTACTTTTGGGATACCTTTATAGAAAATGCTCATTGGTGGGGAAATGTAAGATATAAAAATAACTATGTAATTTGTAGCTTCAGTTGTGACTTTGATACAGCAACCTGTTTCGATTTAGTTGGAGATACAGAACACATGTTAGACTTCTCCAATAGCATTGAATTTCTAAAACAGCAAAAATTAATTGATGTTAATACAACTGTCCCTAGAGTCTTAGCTCTTTTGAAAAGCAAAGTCAAAGGATTTAATTATCAGGCGATAAGAGTTTATGGCATAAAATCAATTTCAGATTTTAAACAAGACTTTGAGAAATATAGACATCGATTGGTTTTTGAACTTTCAAAACCCCAATATTTAGACTATAAACCTGCAATACAAATTTGCATATTTGACAAAAAAGGAATTAACCTAAGAAATACAAAAATTGAATTTCCAGACGAATACAATTATGACTTTTTAGTTTAAAAACTACCGCTAATAAATAGGACTCTGAGCGGTCTGCAAGACCCAGCGATGAGTCTGTGTTGATTGCCACTACAACCTGTTTCTGCCTTACCGGTTAAAATCAAATATAAATCTGGAAATAAACAGTTCCACTTCCACTATAGTCAAGCCACTTAACGATCTTTTCAAGATCAAACATTTATTAATCGCGCAGCGTAAAACAACCATTCCGTTTTGGCTGGGTTCTGTCTGAGCAAAGTCCGCCTCCTGGCGGACGGCGCGAGTTCAGCCAGCCAAGCATTTTTCTTTGGTTCCGTTTCCTTTGTTGCCACAAAAGAAATGAATGTATAATCTTTTTGTGACGACAACTAAGCGAAGCGGCCTCACTCTCCGGCATTTTAAAGAGAATAAAAAAGAATAAGGCAATTTGACCGGATTAAAAATCTACCGGCCAGGTTTAATATTTTTTTTAAAATTACTTTGTCTGTATAAAAAAATCTACCTTTAAGTATGAGAATACTTATCCGTTGTGCAAAATTGCAAAAAAACATTCTGTGAAGAAATTACACTTTGATTATAGTTTCCTTTTGTGAAACTTTATTTGTATATTTGCAGATAAGTTTATGAAAGTACATTTGATTAAAAAACAGTCTATTGAGGACTATGTCTTAAAAAATGCAAGAAGTGTTGCATCATTTGAGATTTAGTTATCAATTATTAAACGAGTTGATTGGAATGAGCCTAAAGAGATTATCTCGACTTTTAATAGTGCAGATATTCTTGGTAAAGGTTCAGACAGAGTTGTATTTAATATTGGCGGAAACAATTACAGACTGATTTGCAAATATAACTTTGGAAATACAAGAGTTCATCTCTTTGTAAAGTGGATTGGTACTCATGCAGAGTATACAAAACTTTGCAACGAAGGAAAACAATACGAGATTGATGTTTATTAAAGTTTTAAAAAGAAAAATATGAAAACATTAATATATACAGTAATAAAGGATATTAAGCAATACAAAAATTATTGTGACACTTTGGAGAAATTGGTTCTTCGAAATGATAAAGAAAATAATGACGAGATTGAACTGCTTACTCTATTGATTGAAAAATGGGATAATGAGCATAATACATTTAATGATTCAGATCCAATAGTATTACTTAAATTTCTAATGGAAAATCATGATTTAAAGGCAAAAGATTTGGTAACTATTATGGATTTATCAAAAGGGACAATCTCAAAGATTTTAAACTATCATAAAGGACTTTCAAAAGATACAATAAGGAAGCTTTCAGATTATTTTAAAGTATCTCAAGAAGCCTTTAATCGACCTTATAAACTGATTAACGAAGTGAATAAACATTTCCGAAATGCAAGTTTAATGAATACAAGGAAAAATATGATAGAGGCATAAAAGTAACCGTTCGGCAAAATGCACCTTTCAAAACCTTTAATTAATATTATGGGTGATGCTATTTACAGTAGTTTTGTGGCAGAAGTTCTGCCAATCTATTGGCTTTGTGCTCAGAAATACGTGAGAGAACGTCCCTGAACCAGGTAAAGGGTTCTACTTTGTTGAGTTTGCAGGATCCAATAAAGGAGTACATCATGGCCGCCCTTTGTGCGGCTTCATGTGATCCGGCAAATAGATAATTCTTCCTTCCCAGAGCCACCGGACGTATGCTATTCTCCACAAGGTTGTTATCTATTTCATAACGGCCATCTTCCATGTAACGCAACAGCCGGGGCCATAAGGCCAGGGTATAAGATATAGCTCCCCCTATAACACTTTTGGGCAAAACCTGTTCAAGGTTTGCTTTTAGCCAGGTTTCCATTTTGGTTAGCACGGGCAATGCTTTTTCCTCCCTCAGGGATTTTCGGGCTGTTGCATCCATCCCCTGTTCTCGGGCACATCGCTCCATGGCATACAAATCCTGCATCAGCATAAGCATCTGCTTTGCCCTATCCGGATCATTATCTAAGGAATCTTCAAATTTACGCCTGGCATGCGCCATGCTGAAAAGCTCTCACACTGTACGTACGTGTCTCGTATACAGCGGTTCATTATAATGTGGGGCAACTTTGATTTTTTTTGAGTACACATGTTGATAAATTTTATCTTCAAGCTCTGTATATTCAATGATATTAAACTATAGGGTTCTGTTTTTAACCCAAAACGCCCTTAAGGGATAAACAAGTTTATATATTAGACGTTGTTCTTGTGTAATAATTTCGCAGCTACCATTATATAAACTTTTCATAGAAATATCTTTACCGTATGTAGTTAATAATTTTGACGAAAAATTAACTTCAGCAAAGTAAAAGTCATTATCCGGGACAAGAGATATCTTATTGACAAAACCGCAAAGCATACCATATTCCATATATGGAAAATCATCTAATTTAATAATAACTTTCTGTCCAACCTTAACTTTGCCAGAACTTTGTATAGGTAATTGTATCTTGGCAATATAAGAAATTGAACCAGAAGGTATGATAGTAAATACGACATCCCCTTTTTTTACATTTTGGTTTTTGTTCCATATACGAGTAAAAGTCATTATGCCATCTGTTGTTGATTTTAAAATATATGTTTTTTCCCAATCAGAAATATGTGAAAGTAAAACTTCATAGCTTTCTTTAAGATTATTATGTTGTTGGGTTGTTTGTTCTAAACGTTGAGATGATAAATCGAGAATATCCTGATTTAATTTTGTAACTTGAATGTTTGCATTAATAATTTCGGTATTTACATTTTCAAGAGTACTTTTTGACTGCAAATAGGTAGTCCGAGATTTCTCAAAATCAGCTAGCGCTATAACTTCATGTTTATATAATAATGAATCTCGCCTGAATTGACTTCTCGCAATACTTAATTGTTCTTTTGAATAATACAATTTTTTATTTAATTTTTTGATATAGCTATTTTCTTGAGATATCTCGAAGTTAAGGCTTGCTATTTTTTTTCGTTGGTAATTAAGAAAAACAAAATTGTTATAGTCACTTAATTGTTTTATGAAAGATGAATAATATGGCTGAATCTCGCCTAATTTAAAATAATCATATGTAATTCCTGAAAAGATAGTATCCTTAAACTGAAATATTGAGTTTAAGGAGTCTGTTAAGTTTTTAATTGCGAAAACTTCCTTATAATCGGCATTACTCTCTATAACTGCTAATATCTCATTTTCATTTACATGTTGATTGTCCCTAATAAATATTTTTTCAATCCGACCATCTGAATGTGCTACTATAGAAGAAGGAATATTATTTGCAGTAATTTGAACTTTTCCTGAAACGATATCAGGGTATTTAAAAAACCAGCATCCTATAAGGATTATCATTAGAAAAATAAATATTATGGTAATGCCAAATCTGACAAACCATTTAGGTACAATTCCAATAATATCATTAATCTCATTGTTCTGTAACCTAAGTTTTCCAATTTCTGTTTTTAGTGGTTTATTATTTTCCATTGTTTAATTACCAAGTTCAAGTTGGTTTTTAACTAAATTGAAATAAGAACCTTTTATTGAAGTAAGTTCATGATGAGTGCCTATTTCGGTAACACAACCATTGTTTAGAACAATAATTTGATCAGCATTTTTAACGGTACTTAAACGATGAGCTACCACAACAACTGTCTTACCTTTAAAAAATTGTAAGAGATTTTCCATTATGATACGCTCATTATTCGCATCGAGTGCATTGGTAGCCTCGTCAAAAAACACGAATTCTGGGTTTTTATAAATAGCCCTTGCAATTAAAATTCGCTGCTTTTGTCCCTGACTAAGTCCATTACCTTCCTTCCCAATTATTGTATTATAACTTAATGGCAAACTCTCTATGAAGTCTTGAATGTTCGCCATTTTTACTGCATATAGAAGTTTTTCTTTGTTTATTTTTTCATCAGAAATGGCTATGTTCGAAGCAATAGTTTCGGAAAAAATAAAGCCATCCTGCATAACAACCCCACACTGACTTCGCCACCAACTATTGTTGTAGTTCAGTAAATTAATGTCTCCTATATTAACACTGCCTTCAACCGGTAAATAAAAACCAAGCAAAAGTTTTAACAAGGTTGTCTTGCCACTTCCACTTGCACCCACAATCGCCGTTGTTTTTTTCTGAGGGATAGTTATATTTACATTATTTAACACTTTTGGAGAATGAGGCCCCTCATATTGATAAGTGACATTTTTTAGTATAATACTTCTATTTTCGGGTAGATATGTAAGCTTAGTTTCTTCTGGTATTTCTTCATCTTTTTTAATATGGATTTCACAAAGTCGCTCTATGCTTATTTTAGCAAGTTGACTACTTTGAATAAATTCAATCATTTGTTCTATAGGACTATTTAATTGTCCTATAATGTATTGAATTGCCAGCATCATACCCAATGTCATTTGGCCGTTGAGTACAGCAGTAGCTGCCATTATAGTGATAATAATATTTTTAGTTTCATTAATAAAAACAGATCCTGATATTTGGTATTGTGTTACAGACAGATTATTAAGGTTGATATAAAATAAATTAGCTTGTATACCTTCCCATTTCCATCGTTTCTGACGTTCGCAATTATTAAGCTTTATCTCTTGCATACCTTCAATTAACTCTAGCGTATTATTTTGATTAGCCGATAGTTGAGCAAACCTTCTATAATCCAAATCTTTCCTCTTTTTCATAAACAAAAACATCCACAGACAATATAATGTACTACCGAGCATAAATACAATGAAAATTTTTATCTCATAAATAGCCAAAACTACCCCAAAGATAATAAGGTTAAAACTTGAAAAAAGCACACCTAACATTTGAGAAGAAAAGAATTGTTCTAGCCTTTCATGATCATTCAAACGCTGCAAAATATCCCCAGTCATTTTGTTGTCGAAAAAACTTATCGGTAGCCTCATTAATTTGGAAAGGAAATCAGATAAAATTGAAATATTTATTCTTGCACTAATATGTATAAGTATCCTAGACCGAATAAAATCTACAGTTGTTCGACTTATAAATAATGTCATTTGCGCCATCAGGGCAAGGTAGATAAAATTTAGGTCCCGTGTATTGATACCAGTATCAACAATAGCTTGAGAAATAAAAGGAAAAATTAATTGAACAATACTACTAAATAATAAACTCACAAATAATTGAAAGAAAAATTTCTGGTAGACTAAAATATATGAATATAAGAACTTAAAACCGGATGTTTCTTTGTTATTAGCTATTGTTTTGTAGAATTCTGACGTAGGTTCAAGCAACAAACAAGTACCAAAATCTCCATCATTATTTGAATTATTAATCCAACCTCTTTTAAAATCGCTAATTGAAAATTTTAAAAGTCCATATGCTGGATCGGAAACATATACCAGTTTTTTTTTTATTTTATAAACAACGATAAAATGGTTTTGGTTCCAATGGACAATGCATGGTAATTGAGCCTCATTTGCCAAAGACTCAAACTTTAGATTTACACCAATTGTTCTGAAACCTATTTTTTCAGCCGCTTCACTAATACCTAATAATGAAACACCTTCACGCGTAATAAAACAATTTTCACGAAGATATTGAAGGTTATAATTTTTGCCATAAAACTTTGACACCATATGAAGACATGATGGGCCGCAATCTGTCTGATCATGTTGATGGATGAATGGGAAGGATGACATTTCTATTATTTATCTAACCATGTACTAACTGACGTTAAAATTGATGGCCAATTAAACTCATTTTTAATGATTTTACCAGATGCGTCATAGGTATTGGAAAAATAGTTATGATCTAAATTATGCAAACGTAATATTGTAAGATTATCCTTTTGATTTCTATAAAAACATAATGGCAAATAATCATTTAAGGCAGAGGCATCGTCATTAGTACCATATACAATTAAAATAGGTTTATCCACCTTTAATAGATAGTTAATTGGAGGATAAAAATTAAAAGAATAATCATTTAGAAAATTAAAATAATTGTCGTCTTGTGGAAATGAATCCTTTTTTAAGTACCACTGACTGACCAATTTTTGATGCTGATATATTGAATCGAGCTTTTGTTGTACATTATTAGATGGCAATTCATTTAACATTTCTTTCTTCTTTAAAGAATATATAGATATACTTTGCCGATCAAAAGGATTTGACGACATACAAACCACTTTAGTGATTAATTTGGAAAAATTACACGCAAGTTTTGCAGCTACTGAATATCCTTGGGAATGTCCGACTATATAAACTTTATTAGTATCAATAAAATCTTTTTTTAATAAATAAGTTATTACTTGAGCTGAAGCCTTAACATAATAATCTAAATTATCATTACGAATAAATTTTGATCTTACTTGTTGGTTATCTGCAATTTGATTTCTGTGATTAAAATCATAAGATATTGGTAACCCGGGCTTTGAGATTATTACGATATGGTATTTTTCCATAAAATCTTTTGGAAATAATGAAGATACGGAACAAAAAAAGTCTTTACCATCAACAAAAAATAATGGACTCTGTCCGGAACCTTGAATAAAAAGCAGCATTGCTTTTTTGGAAGAAATAGGAGAACTTACAATAAAACGAATAGAATCTATGGTCGATTCTTTCGAAGTATCTTTAATTGAGAAATAATTGAAACCACACTTATTAATTGAAATTGATTCTTTTTCTATTTGAGCATTGACAATTTGAAAAGAGAATAAAATAACAGCCAATAAATTAAACATTTTCATAGTATCCAATTTTTTCTATTTTACAATCATTAATTATATTTTCAGGTAAATCAGCCAATAATCTATTTTGTATATGCCTGATAAGATTATAAATTTGGTTACAGTATACGGAAGGATTATCAAAATTATTTTTATTTGAAAACCTATGAGCTAATTGCCCCCCTCCGCATAATTCTTTAATTTCACATTCTAGACAATTTTTAGATAAATAATCATCAGAATGAGCATAATAATAATTTTTAAATAGATTATCTTTAAATAGATCATCTAACTCATTTCTATCTACATTTAAATTAGTTCTCGTAAATCCATTACCACATATCCTTAATGAGTCAACAGCTTCAATATCACCATTTGTTTTTACTGTTAAAACGGCATTTTCATTTGTTCCAAACATCTCGTTACCTAATTCAGTATATCCCAAAATTTTCTGACAAAGGAAATTGAATGGACGAAACATGGGTCTAGTTTCTGTATCATCATACCATAAGTCAAACAGTTTGATTAACCATTCACCAACTTTAGGAATATCATTGGGGTCTTGAACTTGATCATAATTCAAATCTGGAAATAAAAAACTTCCATGAGTAATCCCTATTTTTTTAAAATGTTCATATACTTTAATAGGCTCCTCTTTGGTGTTTATAACACTTAAAATGGCAACTTCATTATAACTATCTTTTAAAGTTTCAATTCCTTTTAAGATATCAGTATATGCAGAGGTTTTATCTTTTCTGTATACTCTATTTTCATTTGCAAATGGTGTCCCGTCCATGCTTACCCCAATATTAATTTTTAATCTTTTAAACAAATCACACCATTCTTCATTTAATAATGTACCATTAGTTTGCAGAGCAAAATCTATTTTTATATCTGTAATAATTTTGTTTGCTAATTCAATAAAATCAGAATAAAATTTTTTGCCTACCAATAACGGTTCACCACCGTGAAAAATTAACAGAAACGTTTTAAGATTATGCTTTTTTATATGATTATTCAATCTATAAAGGAGTTTTTCAGATGTTCTTAGATCAAGAAAGGAAGGTTCTTTCTTAAAAGATTTATCTCCTTTGTTAAATACGTAACAATAACTACAATTTAGGTTACATTTACTTGTAACTTTTAAAACCAAATTTTCTAATTTCATATTAAAATGTATTTAAAAAACAGGGTTATTTTTACATAACCCTGTTAAATTAAGATTATTTTCTTACATAGGTAGTATCAGGATATGCCACATTATCATATTTAGGAGGTTGAAGTGAAGTACCTCCTTTAAAATTTGCAAGTGACCTTTTTGATAACAATTCAAAAATTTCTGATGAGTGTTTTTTTAACTCACTTCTTGTTAAAGAAACTTTTTTCATGATTATAATTTTATTAAATATTAGTCTACTCGTTACCCTTTTCGACTTCCGGGACATAAAATTATGGCCATTAATTATTATTGCATTACAAATTTTATTATTTACACTCTGATATTTTCGGAGTATAAAATAATTACTCAATTTTTTTCTTTTTAAAGGTAAATACAAAAAAACAAGGTTCTTCATAACAATAAGATTCTAAATATTTATTATAATAGATTGGAGCACCGTATTTTTTCATAAAAGCAAGCGTCTGATAAATGACTGATTCGGACAAGCTCAATCTATTAGCTAATTCTTTTGGAGTCCCAGTTGCTTGTAATCTAATTAATTGATCGATTCTTTCAATTCTTTGCAAATATCTCACAATACTCATAACTGTAGTATTTAAAAAGTCCTCTTCATTAAAATTTATTATATTACAATGACAGGCAAATATGATTATTTTTAGTACATGTATTAATTCGTCAAAAGAGCATTTTAGGCATGATAACATGTCTAAAACAATCTTATTATTGTTTTAATTTAAAATATAAACATCAAATAGTTTATTAGATACTAATTTGTAAACTATAAATGATTAATCCAAATTTTAACAAAATATTTTATTAACAAAATATTACTTACTAGCTGCTTTTGATTGTAATTTCCATATAATCTGCCCTTGCAGGTTAGAATCTTTAGGAAATAAAAAAAAATCCAGAAAGACCTGTGTATATTCCAGATGATTTGACTATCCACCGAACTTTTTTGAACGTATAAATTCACTTTTATTTGAATTGGGACGTTCAATAATACATATATATTTAATAATGTGCATAGTATGCAACAAATATTCCGAACTTTATTCCGAACTTTTAATTATCCAATAACCAGTTTTACGAGAACCTTTTCGTTCAATTAATCCAATATCTTTAAGGCTTTCGATAATTTTTTCAACTGCCCTGCTTGAAATCCCAATTGAAACAGCTAGTTCGGAAGCTGTAATATGAGGATTATTCCGAATTAAGTTTACGACCTTTTCCGAACTTTCGTTTAGTTTTGTTAAAGTATTGTCAATTTTAGATTTCACATTATTAAAATCATGTGTTCCTTTAAAAGCTGGATGAATCAGAAAATCAACTTCAAAAAAAGTGCGCTTTTCATCGAAATCAAAAACAGGCTAAGGCGAACCATTATCTTTCATTGCTTTTTTAATTCGGGGAATACCTGTTGCTTTTCCTTCGGTAAGATAAAGTTCTTTGAGAAAATCACCCAGACGGCGGTTTCGGTAACGGCGAGGTTTTATGATACCCAATTTAAAAGCTCCTAACTTAAATGAACGGTATGGACCTTCATTGTTAAAGTTTTAAGAAGAAATTTTGCAATATTTAAGTTTGAAATTTGATTAATAATAATGAACTTAGTATACCAAATATAATATTAACAAAGGAGGTAAATTATGGGAATTAAAACAGGACCAAAAAGAACTACTAAATCAACAGGAGAACCAGACAGGCGCCAACGAGATAATAAGGATACTCCCGGAAATACGCCATCACTGAAGCCACACGAGCATAAGAAAGGGGATTAATCACTATGACCCTGAAGAAATGAAATTATCCTTTTGTCGACAGAAGTTTCGAAAAGAAACAGATGAAGAAATGATAAAGTGTAAAAGTCAAGACTTGATCTGACAGTTGGATATTTTTTACCTCTATGGGGTCAATGCATTTTCTGAGGGATTTTCTCCTGAAATGATTTGTTTCAAAAGGGGGCTTTATGGCCCCCTTTGACCATTCCAGTCGGACAATGTATTCCTAACAGTTGGCCGCCACTGAACCTGTTTCTGCTTCATTGTCAGAGGTAAATTCTAGAGTTTTTCTGGTTATTTAAAATTTTCACAGGAAATACCTTCGTTGCTTCTCAGTAAAAATAAAAAGCTTCAATTGACAGTGATATTTTTAATTAAGTAACCGCTCCAGGTGTTATCGTTATCTTTTACCCTGAGTTTCACCTGTTTTGTGCCGGCAGAGTTAAATGAAAAGTCAACTACCCCATTTGTAGTCTGAAAATTAACCGTATTATCCATGGTGAAATCATATTCAACAACTTTACCACCAAACCTTGCATCTTTGTCGTAAGACGAAGATGCATCAAATTCTATTTCATGACTTGAAAGGTTACTGATAGGGATATAGGTAAAAGAAGCTACTGGAGGCAGATTATCGAATATGATAAAATTCAAACGCCTTTCCTCGCTTTTCAAATACGCATCCTTTACACTACAGGTAATTTGGCAAATTCCTGCTGAAAGGCCTTTAAAAGTAAGGGTATGGTCATCCAAAAAGACAAGAGTATCCAAATGTCCGCTTGAACTGATTTGAAGCCGTTGAGCCCTCTCCGATGTGATTTTATAGGTTAAGGTTAAAATAGTATTTACTTTAATGGAATCTATAGAATCCGTGTATAAAAGGCCATCCTTATACAAGGTCAGGCCAGGGGGAGTATCCATATTATAATAATAATCGTCCCATTTTTCACAGGAGGAAAGCAACAAAAATGCACCCAGAATAAAAAAGAAGTACTTCATGGATTTATAGTTTTATGATTTTTGATATCTGGAAGCTGTTGTCCTTTAATGTGATTTTAATCAAATACAACCCAGGTTTGAAATCAAAAAGATTACCATGATATTCGCCGGAATTGATCATGAGTTTCTTAACCGTCAGGCCTATCGAATTAATAAATTCTACTTCTTTCATATCCAGTGAAGTTTCAATATTCAATACATCATTTACTGCAGTAGGATATATCCGAATCTTTGGCCTAATGGTGTTTTCAGTTATAGCTGATTTAAGGGGATCATAAATGGTAACTGCCTTTGCATTAAGGTAGGAATCCATACAATTGTTTGCGCTTGTTGCAATAAGTTGAACTGTCTTATCTCCAGGACTATAATAGTTGAAATAAATATCCTTATCCGTGTACGAATAGTTTTCCAATTTCCATAGATAACTAGTCGCTCCGGAACTTGCATTAGAATATTTAACCTGTTCGCCAATTGCAAAAGAATCCCGTTCCGTAGTAAAACCGGCTTTTATCTTGTCCACGTTTAAATTAACCTGTTGGGCATCGCTCAAGCAATTCTGGTTATTTTTGGCTATGATATATAGAATTTGATCATTTTGTATATTTTGAACTGAATAATTGGAACCGGTTTGTAGTAAATTTTTATTGGCATCATACCAACCATATGAAAAATCGGAACCTGCAGATAAATTTAGATTTGAACCCCGGCAATAAATTGAATTGTAAGAAACCGCAGGTAGCGGCAATGCAGGCATTACACTAATCAAAACCGGCGAAGTATAAGCACTGCCACAATTCGAATCCGTTACTTTCCTCCTGAAATAGCTGGTACCGGTAATATTACCGGATTGAAAACTTGCACCATTAGCCAGTGTAATATCTGTATATATTGAATTATCGTACGCCAGCTGCCATTGATAAGTGAAATTGTTAAATCCTCCGCTTGCCACATTTCCGGATAACAATTGCGGGGAAGTATTATAGCAAATTGTTTGAGCCTGACCAATAACGCCAGGATCGATGATCCCTTTGACTTCAATTTTCAGGGAATCACTTGTCGCAGTTCCACAATTATTTGTAACCACTCTCTTATAATAGGTTGTTTGCGTAAGGCTTGTTGGAATATAACTGGAAGTTGAAGCACCAGGTATATTATTCCAAATCGAACCATTTACAGAATATTTCCATTGATAGTTAAATATCCCATCACCACCACTTGCAGATGTCCCTGTAAGTCCGGCAGGTATGGAAGAACTACAAATAACCTGGGAATTGTATATCTCACCCGGATCAAGCTTTCCATAAACAGTTATGGTAGCCGGGGAACTGGTTTTACTACCACAACCTGATCCTGAAGTTGTAATTCTTCTAAAATAAGTGGTGGCGGTCAAAACTCCGGATTGATAATTAGCACTTAAAGCACCCGCAATAGTTAACCACTTGCTATTGTCTAGGGATGATTCCCATTGATAGGTATATTTCCCATCACCTCCTGTTGGACTGGTACAAACTATTTGTGCAGGTGTCCCATTATAGCACAACGTTTGGGCTTGAGACAATATTCCAGCATTCAAGGCTCCATAAACCGTTATGGTAACCGGTGAACTGCTCATACTCCCGCAACTTCCAGCGGTGGTTACCCGTTGATAATAAGTCGTGGCAGTCAAAGCACCAGGTTGATAATCTGCACTTGAAGCCATAGCAATATTGTACCATGAGGTTGCATCCAGTGATGACTGCCATTGATAGGTATATGTACCGTTTCCTCCTGTCGGACTGGTACCAACTAATTTTGTGGGGATAGCCCCGTTACATACTGTTTGTGACGTTGAAATTGTTCCTGAGGTTAAAGTACCATAAACTGTTATAGTTACCGGCAAACTGGTTTTGCTTCCACAACCTGATCCGGAAGTGGCCACCCTATGGTAATAAGTTGTAGCGGTTAAAGCTTCGGGCTGATAACTTGCACTTGTAGCCCCAAAAATATCTGACCAAGTATCGTTGTCAGTTGATTTCTGCCATTGATAACCATAAACACCATCCCCGCCAGTTGGTGAAGTTCCCAATAGTTGAGAAGGGGTAATGCCATTGCATATTGTTTGGGATGAAGAAATGCTACCTGAAGTCAAAACATCGTAAACTATTATTTTAACAGGTGAACTTGTGATACTCCCACAACCTGTATTTGCTACCCTCCTATAATAAGTTGTAGAAATCAAAGCATCAGGTTGATAACTTGCATTCACACTGCCAGCAATATCCGACCATTTGTTATTATCAGTAGATGATTGCCATTGATAGGTATATTTCCCATCGCCTCCTGTCGGACTGGTACCGAACAGTTGTGAAGGAATTGACCCATTACATAGTATTTGGGAGGAGGATACTGTTCCAGCGTTCAAAGCTCCATAAACCGTTATAGTCACCGGTGAACTGGTTACACTCCCGCAACTTCCAGAGGTGGTTACCCGTTGATAATAAGTTGTGGCGGTCAAAGCACCAGGTTGATAATCTGCACTTGAAGCCATAGCAATATTAGACCATGAGGTTGCATTCAGTGATGATTGCCATTGATAGGTATATGTACCGCTTCCTCCTGTCGGACTGGTACCACTTAATTTTGCAGGGATAGCCCCGTTACATACTGTCTGCGACGTTGAAATTGTTCCTGAGGTTAAAGCACCATAAACTGTTATAGTTACCCTCAAACTGGTTTTGCTTCCACAACCTGATCCGGAAGTTACAATTCTGTGATAGTAAGTCGTTGTTTTTAATGGTTCGGGTTGGTAACTTGCACTTGTAGCCCCAAAAATATCTGACCAAGTATCGTTGTCAGTTGATTTCTGCCATTGATAACTATAAACACCATCCCCACCTGTTGGCAAAGTACCCAATATTTGTGAAGGGGGAATCCCATTGCATATTGTTTGGGATGAAGAAATGCTACCTGAAGTCAAAGCATCGTAAACTGTTATTTTAACAGGTGAACTTGTGATACTCCCACAACCTGTACTTGCTACTCTCCTATAATAAGCTGTAGCTATCAAGGCATCAGGTTGATAACTTGCATTCACACTGCCAGCAATATCGGACCATTTGCTATTATCAGTAGATGATTGCCATTGATACGAATATTTTCCATCACCACCCGTTGCACCAGTACCGACAAGTTGTGAAGGAGTTGATCCATTACATAGTATTTGAGAGGAGGATATTGTTCCAGCATTCAAAGCTCCATAAACCGTTATAGTCACCGGTGAACTGGTCATACTCCCGCAACTTCCAGCGGTGGTTACCCGTTGATAATAAGTCGTTGCGGTCAAAGCACCAGGTTGATAATCTGCACTTGAAGCCATAGCAATATTAGACCATGAGGTTGCATCCGTTGATGACTGCCATTGATAAGTATAGGTACCGCTTCCTCCTGTCGGACTGGTACCGGCTAATTTTGCAGGGATAGTCCCGTTACACACTGTCTGCGACGTTGAGATTGTCCCGGATGTCAAAGGATCGTAAACTGTAATGGTAACCGGCAAACTGGTTTTGCTTCCACAACCTGATCCGGAAGTCACAATCCTGTGATAGTATGTTGTCTTTGTCAATGCTTCGGGTTGATAACCGGAACTGGTAGCACCAATTATATCTGACCAGGAACTATTGTCTAAAGAAGATTGCCATTGATAACCATAAATACCGTCCCCACCTGTTGGTAAAGTCCCCAATAGTTGAGAAGGGGTAATGCCGTTGCATATTGTTTGAGATGAAGAAATGCTTCCCGAAGTCAAAGCATCGTAAACTGTTATGGTCACCGGAGAACTAATTACACTACCACAACCTGATCCGGACGTGGCTACCCTTCTATAAAATACGGATTCATTCAAAGTGCCCGGCTGATAATTAGATCCTACTGCCCCTGAAATATTTGACCAATTAGTCCCATCATTTGAGGATTGCCATTGATAAGTATAAGTCCCATCTCCACCTGCCGGACTGACACCAACCAATTGTGCAGGCGTAGTATTATAACACAACGTCTGTGAAGATGACAAGGTACCGGAAGTTAAGGCATCATACACCTTTATGGCTACCATATTTGATTCTGCTGAATTCACGCCCGAAGTACATATTCGTTTATAATAAGTGGAAGCTGTGAGCCCGCCGACTGAATAAGTTAACCCGTTAGCAGAAGGTATATCTTGAAAATAAATTCCATCTTTGGATGACTGCCATTGATAGGTATATACCCCGGTCCCACCACTTCCTGAAGAGATATTGGAAAGATTCAGATTTGCGTAATTACAAATACTCTGGGATGTACCTATCGTACCCCCGGAAACATCAGGCAATACATTAATGGTTATCTCATTGGTAAACATTGATGTTCCACATTTCCTGGGGCTGTCCATCCTTCGAAATATGGTTGAAGTAAGCAGCCTAGAAGGAGTATAATTATAGGAAGTTGCCCCATAAATACTTTTATACACATCCCCGGGTGTTTTTTCCTGCCATTGATAGGAAAAGATTCCATCGCTGCCTGTTGCCTCCATCCCGTTAAATTCACCAGGTGTTGTGTTATACTCAATTTGCTTTGTAGTAACTGATGTTCCATTAGTCACCACGCTGACGGAACCTACCTTAGGTTTTGGGTAAAATGTTCTGGCAACGACCATAATATTTTGCCAGGGGGCAACAGTAGAATAAGTATTTGCATTTTTATAATAGGTGGTATAAAATATGACCACATAAAACACTTTAGGTGAAGTAAAACCCGACCAATTATAATTTGGAAAGAGATCTTCGACAGAACAAAGAGTAGATTGTGTTGTGCTATAAGCAGATGATGCCAGGGATTGTCCCATGCCAATGCCGACTAAATTATCATAGAGTTCAAAATCATCAAAAGAAAGGATATAACCACTTTGAACATTGGCCGGATCATAGTAGGTCTCGAATTCAAATTTACCATTGGTACAGGTGTACGTACTTGATTCATCAAACAGCCAATAATGCCAAGTTGAAGAATAAATTTTTAAAACCGGTGAAGTATTTTGACTTACCTCCTGCCCTACGGTTCTAGCATAAATAAATGTTAGAAAAGTTAAAATGGGTATAATTTTTCTCATCATGGGTTTTAAATTAAGTTTATCCTACATGGCAAAGTATTTTAATAATGGAAGTGAGCTAAAAGAAAATGCGAAACCCTAATCCGTATGAAATATAAGAACTACGAATAAGGCTTTTTCTCATGAAATTTTGATCCAGGGCTAAATCCAGACAAAGTTTATTGGTCAGGAAATATTCACAATGGGTACCCAGGCTTAAACCATAAATAAAATCAGACTGATGACCACTGTCGATATCGAAAAGCCTTTCTTTAAGAATCTCCTGTCCGCCAAATAACCCCAAATCAGCGTTACAGAAAATGCTTTTGCGATAAGAAAAAAAATTAGCCTTACCCGTTAAACAAAGCTTATGGGTAGAAAAATCGGTATAATGAAACCGGCCGTATTCAAAAGAATAGGTAAGATCAGAGAAAAAATATTTTGTGAAATAGTATGAATAACCTCCGGAAAAGTAATGTCCCCTGGTTGTAGAACCCAGTGACAGGATTAAACCATTGCTTCCTTTCGAGTGTCTGGCAAAAAAATTCGGATTATCACCACAATAGGAATTTATCAAAACGACATATAGGAATAACGTTTGTAGGGACAGAATTTTTTTCATTAATAAATTTCATTAATAAAATTTTATACTACTCCTCTCCTATTATAAATTTAAAAATTATTAGTTAAAAATGGAAAAAAATCCAAGGGATAATTAAAAGACAGTTTAGAAAATTCCTTGAATTCTATAGAGATTGCAAAAAGGAAGAGCAATATTAGGTTTCACATTATAATAAGCAAAGCAATACTGGAAAATAACGACTTTATAAGATAGTTTATTTGATATGTTTTCTTAGAATAGTATCGATTTGTGGAAGTAAAATTGAAAAGAAAATCAGAGAAAGTACTTACAAGTTTTTATTAGTTTTACTAGTTTTATTAGTTTTATTAGTTTTTTTAATCAACATAAAGATGATTTATATTGGTGATTATTGTAAAAAACACCTTTTGTTTTTTTATTATTTTTTTTTAATTCCCAACTTTAACCAATAATAAAAATAACATCAGAAATTGGAATAAAAGGATGAAACGATTTTTATGTTTTTTATCGATTATTGTCTTATCAAAACTTTGCTTTACCCAGATAATTAAGCCATTCGTTGGAATTGACGGACATTATGGTATCCAGAATAAAATGACAGGTAAAACTTTAATAGATACTAAATTCAAACAAATTAATCAGTTCAATGATTCAATGATTGTTGTCGTTGATGATAAAGGGAATTATGCCATCATTGATACTTTAGAGCATATATTATTGCCCTATTCCAAATATAACACTGGCTTTATAGATTATGATTCTATCAATACTTCAAAATTCACAGAATCTCCATACCGAAATGATAAGGGAGAAATATCTTACTATACTTACATAGTTGATAGAAACAGAAATTGTATTCCCAGTGATTATTATCCCTGTCCATGCTGGAAAAGTATCACCAAGGATACTGTTGCAGAATATCTATCGTTAATCCAAAAGGCAATGTCTTATACATGCAGAAACATGGGCGATTCGGCAAAATTTTACTGCGAAAAAGCTATTTCATCAGCTCTCGCTAATCCTTATGTCTATTTGAAAAGAGCATTTATTGAAATGATTGATCAATCCGGCAAAACTAAGATAAAAAATACTGATACGATTAACGTAAGGGAAAAAAATAGGATTTCTGAATGTCTTGAATTGGCTGAAAAGTATGAAAAAAATTCCTACTACAAGACGTATATTAGAAATATGAAATATCAATGGTACAAAGAACTTAAGGATAAAGCCAAATGCCGGAAAATTGAGAATCAATTGAAACAATCTAATGTTGAAACTTTTCGTCATGGATGTTTTTTAATTCCAACGATTTCGTATATCAACGGAATTGAAGCAGAAATTGGTATTGGAAATGGATATATAAACGAAGAAACTTCCTTTAAGAAAAAGTGGTATCAACAAGGACTTATTTTATATGGCGCCTCTTGGAGTAAAAATTTTGATCAGCACCTAGACGGTTATAAATTGTACTTGTTATCGTTTGTAAAAACCGTAAATGCAGGTATTTACCCAATACTTTATACGAATTATAAGAAATCCGAATTTGTTTTAAAATTTGAAGCCGGAATGGGATATTCCTGTTTCGCTATAAACTTAGGATACAACCTGCACGCAAGCGGAGAGAAATTTAATGAAGCCAACAGATTCACAATCAGTCTAAAAGCATATCTGTCATTTAAGACGCAAAAATCATTTCAAAAGGATTAAGGACTACTTTATCATTGCTCAGAATAATTAACTAATCGAAAATATGAAAAGCTGATTAAGTCACAATAATATCGGTAATGCAGTTAACGTTAATATAGAAAGGAACTTTAATGTTGGGAAAAAAAAAAATTGAAATAATTCGACTGACCTTATATCTAATAGCTTTGAAAGTTAAAGCTTATTTTTTTAAAACTTTAAACTCTACTCTTCTGTTTATAGCACGGTCCTTTTCTGTTTGGCTTTTCTGAAGTGGTTTTGTGCGACCATAACCTTTGTATATGATCCTACTTTTATCCACTCCCTTGGAAATTATATATTCTACAACCGACTTAGCTCTTGATATGGATAATTTCAAATTATAATCATCTGTACCCACATCATCAGTAAAACCATCTACTTCAATTTCAGCCAATGAAGCGGTTCCCATATATTGTACCAATTTATCAAGTTCTTTGAATGATGTAGGTAATAAATCCGATTTACCAAATTCAAAATAAATATTTTTAATTACAACTGAAACCCCTATATTAATGTGCTTATAATTAATACATTCAGTAGATTCATTGGTTGGTTTAACCTGAAATTCTTTTTTATCATTTTGTGAATTATCTATAACAGAAATAACACTCACATCGTCAATAAGGTAATAACAAACAAAGTCTTTACTTTTAATGTTATCATACTTAATTGTATTATCACTTTGAGGATAAAAGTCACCAATAATTATATATTGTTCTCCTCCTTTTGCTGTATAAATACCACTAACCTTAACCCAACTGACTGTGTCTTCAATTACTTTTCCTTTAGGATTAGTAATCTGTGGTTTAAAACGATACATTTGATGATAGTCATTAACCTTGATTTCTTTGTCAGAAAAATACAATCCCAAGCAATCAGTTGATACAGTGGAATAATCTGCTCTATTGACGAAAAATTCTGTATAATATTGTTGACCCACTTGTAAAGGATGAATAAGTTTTGTTTGCATAAATTCGGGATTTACAAAATTTAATTTTTTAAACTTTGTATTAGATACAAAGATGCCCATATAACCTGAACCACTTTTTGCATTTTGATAATTACATGCCAATATTTTATGATTGAATACCCATTCAGATTTAGGAACACCAAATTGAATACTGCATCTATTATATAAATCAGGACTATCAAAAAAATAATCATGATTACAATTGGTCCATTTTTTACAAAATAGAAATGTAAGCGTCCCATATATTGAGCAATCATTCTTTTTTTTAGGTCTAAATTCCCAATACCCATCTTGAGACATAGATATAATATAACTAGGAATTGTCATTGTCCTAACTTCTTCCGCTGTATAATATTCCTCAAAACTAGGATTAGGTACCAGATTTTGCGTATGTGCAATCTGGTTTAATTCTAATACAAACAGAAAAATATACAATTTTTTATTTAATTCCATAAAGCCATTTATGATACCAAGGTCTTTGAGTCGATGCCATAAACTGGGTTCCTGTACAAAGTGGTTGTCCATATCTAGAATATGCCTGAACATGTAGATTATGAAAAATTGCAGTTTCAGTCCCTTGACCCCCAACAGGATTTTCTACTGTAACGGAATAGTGGTTATGATTAATTCTAAAATCCTTTATCCCACCAAAACCCATCTCACTACCCATTCCAATAATATGCTTTCTAACTGTATTACCAGGTGTTCTTACTTCAACTGGGGAAGCTTTGGTTGAAAAATCAAAATCCCCATCATATATCCGACTTACACATAAATCATGCTTATGACTATTTCCTCTAATTGTCCCCGGGTCTAT
This sequence comes from Bacteroidota bacterium, assembly GCA_030706565.1. Classification (NCBI taxonomy): domain Bacteria; kingdom Pseudomonadati; phylum Bacteroidota; species Bacteroidota bacterium. The sequence goes on from JAUZOH010000001.1 coordinate 38,739, forward strand.
ATTAGTAGTATAATTACTACTAGGATTAAAATTCCCCGGTATATTAGTACTGAAATTATATTCTATATTTACCATTTTCCCAGCAGGAACAAGTTTTAAGATATCCTTAGCATCAGTGAATAAATACCTGCCTAAGGCGTTAACCGACTGATATATGTTTGAAGTCAGCCTCGGTAAATCATTTAGATGCCAAGCTTCATTTGGAGAAATCCATTTGTAATGCGGTTCGTATCCAAACCATTTATTCCATAACCATTCTTTACCTAATGACCAATTTAATCCGACAAGAGCAGCAGAAAATGCAGCCCCAGAAACAAATCCTTTTTCAAAACTTCCGCCATAAATTAAATTATCAAAACCACTCATCATCCCATTCCCAAAAATTGCAGCAGTCCCACCGATTGAAGTAAAACCATAACCAGACAACAAACTTCCACCTAACATAGCATAATTGCCAACAGTGTAAAGAGTAGTATTGTTATTGATTTCACCATAGGATCTCATAAAAGCACCCGCATCTATAAGTAAAATGCCTACCATAAGAAAAGGGAAATTACCATTTGGGTCAGAATACATTAATGGATTATTAAGTCCATAATTATAACGATTAAACGCTTGGCTATAGCCAATATCATCCATATAATTATCCGGGCTTATAAATAAACCCAAAGATGGGTCATATATTCGTGCATTCATATTAATAAGTCCTAAGTTATCTAAATGTTCTTGACCAACATAACCACGTGAAGTAAGACTAATGGAATTTTCCAATTCTGCTGTTGTAAGTTTTGTCCCTGTATACGGATTACGCCGGTTACCCCACACATCAAAACTTAATCTTTGTTCATTGGTCCCTAGATTGTCAGTAATACATTTCAAAGAACCCAGATAATCAGAGTAAACATAATGTATTTTGTCTCCATCCGACTTCTGTTCAAAGATACCTATTAATGAGTTTCCTGCAAAAATATAATTGAGATGACGTACAGCACCGTTTTCCATAATTTGTTTTTCATAATTATCAAAATAATACCAGATATATTTAGTCGTATCATTCTGTGAATAAACGGTTTTAAATCTTTGGTCATCAACCCCATAATCTATAGAAAGTGATTTGCTTTTAAGACTATCGGTTTCCATAATTGCAGACACTTTTCCTAACTGGTTATATGTAAGGTCGTGCCTGGGTGGCCTATATCCTGTAGCTGCAGCCAACTTATCAATACAATGTTTGGAGGTTTCGTTATAAATATAGGTCCCGACATCCGATTTATTGTCAATACGGTCGTTTACACCGCTTTTATATGTCATATGCAATGTTTCTGTATTTCCTACTGATACCGTAGATAAGCGATTTACATTATCGTATGTAAAATTTTCCTGGAAACCATTCATCGTTGAACCATCAAACATATATTCCTTCCTGTAATCCAGTTGTTGCTTATTGTTAAACTGGTAATTAAAATCAACCACATTATCGGCAAAAATTCTATTAAGCCTATTTTCCCCATCATATCCATAAATTGTTGATTTACCGTTTCCCAATGTAACTTTTGTAATTTGGCCAAGGTCATTGACGTCAGAATTATTTAGCGACCAAATATTGATACCATCTTTTGTAATGGAGATAAGATCATTGCTTATATCATTGTAGCCATAAGTCAAACTCATATTATTGGGATAGGTAAGTTTGCTTACCCTGCTTTTATTATCATATTCGTATGTAAAAGTAAATTTATCATTTCCTTTGCTACGGGTTTTCTCGATGATCCTGTCAAAGCTATCATATTTATATAACATTCCTCCATTTGAATTATTAACTCCTGATAATAATCCTATTGTCCCCGGGGCATCATATGTATAGTTGGTAATAAGATTCCCAATAGTTTTTGTTTTTACACGTCCTATACTGTCATAAACTATTGTGGTTTGATTATTTAAAGCATCTGTCTGTGATGATAGTTCCCCATAAATGTTATAATCGTAACTGGTAGTTCCGGCATCAGGATCTGTTAAAGTTTTCTGTAAACCGGTTTCATCAAAATAAGTAATTGTTTCAGCTCCTGAACCTCCATTGGGTTGTATACTCCTAGGGTTGGAATTTTTATAATACAGATAACTGATACTTCCCCCCGGGTCGGTTGTCGAAGTTAATAATCCTGCTGCGTCATATGTTTCTGTATAGGTTTCCCCGGTACTATAATGAGTTGTCGTTTTTCTGTCTATATCATCGGAATAACTGATAGTATCCGTAACTGCATCCGGTAAAGTTTGTTCAGTCAATCGACCATAGCCATCATACAAGTTGGTGGTTGTTTTAGTCGCACTTCCTGATGGCGGATATGGGTCGGAAAAAATCCAGCTCTGACCTAATGAATTATATTTACAATCAGAATAGGTAACTTTCCCATTAAAACCGGATACGGCTTCTCTTAGCAAATGTCCTACTGCATCGAAATATTCGGCACTGATAAAATGGTTGTCTTCATCAACCGATGACACATAATAAAGAGCATTGTCCGGTTTATAAGAGGTAAAATTACCATTATCTGCCCAATTTATTAATGAAACTATTTTAGTTGCATCTGAAAAGGTCGTACTTGTAAGACCATCCCAATCATCAAATGTAAATGTGGTTGGTAAACGGTTCAAATCCCATTTTACCAATGGATTTCCCCAATTATCGTAAGAGGTCTCCGTATAATGATTCAAAGAATTAAATTGCTTTTTTATAAATCTTTTATCATCGGTATATACTGCCGAATCTCTACGGTCACCAACAGTTGTAGAGATAACATTTCCTACTTCGTCATAAGTTAATTCTGTAGAAACGGCTTTTGTGGTTCCAGAAAAATCTGTTTTCTTTTTTACCGTACCGTTATCATTATACTCAAATGCTGTAGTAATAGAGAATTTACCATCCGTATCTTTGTGCGTTTGTTCGGTTACCACATTATCCGGTGCATTAGGGTAAGGGTTCAAATTATTTTTTAACCTTTGGGCATACCCATTGTAAATATTTTTCTTGGAAGCTACAATTTTATTACTGGTAGGATTTGTGTAATCAGTATAGTCAATTTCATTTGAAAGAATATTCCCGTTATTATCATAAGAAACAATAGAAGTAGTTGTGATTTTTTTCAGATAATCGGTTTGAGTTGAGATGCTGGGATATATAAATACATGCTTCAGCCCGTTAGGGAAAGCAGTCAATGAATAGGAAGAGAGTGGAGTATTTGAATCTGAAACAACTGTTGAACCAACAATTGTCTTTGAATAAGTCGGAAAAGGTTGAATGTAATTTTTTGATCCTGATGATAAAGAAAACTCATAGTCTTGTTCAGAAGATGTATTCGTAAGGGAATCATATACCATAAATTTTCCAAAACCAAGAAATCCACGTTGTAAATCTTGAGTAGCATTAGCATATGAATATTTCTTTACAATATCCGATGATACGCCATTTGGAATTGTGACCTTTTTTACTAAATATGCAGAGTTTCTTAATAATGCTAATGGAAATATAGGATTTGAATTTGAGGAATAATTAATTCCAACTGCTGTTGTAATATATGAAATACGTGTATTTTGACCTAAACCATCGAATAAGGAAGTCACCATTCCCCCTCCAAAATTGGTATTGGGTGTAGAATATAACCGCCATCTCTGGGTCATATCTGTAGCACCATAACAGTCGTATCCAAAATTCATAAGATCAGGACGCCCATCTCCATTAAAATCACCAGAAACAAAAAGTTTAGCCTGTGCATCGTCCTCAGTATGCGATGTTGCAGTAGTTTTTGAAAGTGAAACATTATCCCCGGTAGATTGATACCAATAGGTATTGAAATAATTAAATATGCCCCAACTTTCTCCTGTAAAAGAATTATGACCAAATTCATAATCTGCATCAAAAACAATTAAATCAGATTTTCCATCATTATTAAAATCCGTAACAATACAATTATGAGTTGCATCATCTTTATCTGTATAATCTTCATTCTGAGCGGTGACTGATGGTAAAAGTTTTTGGTCAAAACCTAAATTCCCATTATTTAATAAAAGGTACCAATTTGGAGACTCATGCTGGTTAATGACGAAATCAACCAAGCCATCGCCGTTAAAATCACCCGTTTTTATGATGTCACAAGTACTGTTTAATATGCCATCTACTAAATCCCCAACTGTAAAAGTGTTATCCCCATTATTTAAATAAATGATGTATTCATTATCAGTTAAAACCATAATATCATTTAATCCATCTGCATTAAAATCTGCAATAAAAATATTTTTAGGAGCATTTGTCGTAGAAACATTAAAGTTAATCCAATTATTATCCCAATTTGTCGAACCAAACCTTATTTTCCCAGGATAATTCATACTTGACGATTGACTATCTTCAATATATATAATATCATCTATTCCATCATTATTCAGATCTCCAATAGCATAAATTGGAAGTTTATCAGTACTGGATAGTAATTTTTGTGCAAAAACTGGAGTATTCTGATTATAATTAAGTACAAAAAAATCTATTTCATTCCAAGAATTAGTCTTATTAAAATATGGAACAATAATATCTGGAATATTATCACCATTCAAATTCTGAACACAAGACGTTGAAGAATAGCATTTAAAATCATCCCAAACTAAATTAGGTATATATTCATAGTTTGGTCCAAGCGAAAAAGATGTGATTCCTTCAGGAGAAATAGAGGCATAAAAAATTTGTACGACATTAACTTGAGACCAACTTTCTCCCCCATTATAATAAGAATAATGTTTATAAGGGAAAAAACTTATTAAATCAGTTAGTCCATCACCATTAACATCTCCAGTTGTCCAGTTCCTTTGTGAAAAATTAACTTGATTATAATAAGAATCTTCCGGTAATAAAGGATTGTTTAGAGTTACTTTGTCAGAATTATAATCTCCCCATTTCAAATAAGTAGGATTTAGTTTAGTTCCATTCCCATTGCTTTCGGTTATTTTAGAAAGTCTTGAAAAAGCATCTTGAGTATATTCAAAATTATAAGTGCGAAATACCTGGTTTCCAGTTTTTGTAACAATTTTATACAATTCCTGGTCAATTTGTCCTTTTAAAGGGAAATAATGGATATTAATGGGATCATTACGGATTTCATAGAAGAATTCTAAAGAGCTGGAAGTACCTACTCCGGATTTATTGGTACCGTAAGAGATTTTTTTCAGATAAGTTACTAATCCTTTTTGCTCATAGGTATAACTAATAGTATTTCCAGACACATCCACCACAGAGTCTAAGTACCAAGCCAATATGGCATTTGTCCCATTTGCACTATAAAGTGTACGTCCATTGGGACTTCCATATACATATTTTGTCCCATTTTTAGTATAAACTTCAAACCAGTTAGGACTATTTTTTCCGTATATTCCTTTAGATATAATATGTGAAAATGTCTCGTTTTCAGTACGATAAGTTGATTCATCTGCACCGTAAATCCCAGTATTAGGAACAAGCCTGTTTCCATCCAAAATAAAGCGGTCTGTAGTATCAATGGCTAAACCGCTAACCCGATTATCACTATATAGATTTTTAGGAACGCGGGTTATTGCAGAAAGTCCTGATAGATTACATCCCCATCCCAACAGTCCATTTCCTGTTTGACTATTATAAATAACGGAAATTTTAGGCTCTAGATTATTTAATCCTTTAGGTACAGATATAGGTATTTCGTAAGTAGCAGCTCCTGTAGGAGTAACATTAAAAAAACCGGTAAGTGTTCCGAAAGGCAAATTGGTATCAACTTTTCGGGTCGAAAGGTCAGGAGTGTTTGTTAAATAATTGGCAGGTAAATCTAAACTTTCATCAACGCTTGCATTAAATGCAGGATTAGAACTGGAAGCATAGCCATTTAAGGAACAATAAAACCCTGCTTTTAAAATAATACTATCCCTGGCATTTAAATTTACACAAGGAGACAACACAGAAGAATCCTTGGTTATTGTGACACCTACTTCATTTGTACATTGAGCTTGTACAAAAACAATATTTATTAAAAAAATGCTGATAATAAACAGTAAGTAAAGAAAACTTTTTTTCATTTGTTTGTTTTTTTATGCTTTAAAAGTCTGATTACTCAAACTTTTAAAAATCAATGTCTCTATTCTTTTATAATTTTCCATGTACTTATTTTATTTCCTAGTATAATTTTTAATATATAATCACCCGCCTGATAATTAGATAAATCAAGTGACATGTTACTGTTAACTGTTTTTTGAGAGATTAGAATTTTCCCTGAAATATTGAAAAGATATAAAGCTGAATTCTTTTCTTTATCATAACCTTGAATTTCCACTGTTAAATTTCCTTTTGTAGGGTTAGGATAAATAAGAATTTTTTGTTGACCCAATTTTTCTTCGAACATTTGTTTTTTTGTATTACTGGTATCAGTTTTAGCGACTAATGCAGATTTCTTTTTGGGAAGGGTTATTGTGCGTAAAACACGATTTCCAGCATTATCATACATATAAGATATGGTATCGCAATCATAATTTATTTTTGTTCGTGCATTGATATGATTAATATCAAACAATGAATATATTATGGGGAAAAAAATTAATATAGGTATAAAAGTTTTCATATGTAAAAGATATAAGTTAGCATTCAGTTTGTAATTCGATTTTGAAAACTATTCTATGGTTCTGTAAATATTTATGTTATTTTTATATTATCAATTAATAAAGTGAATATTACAGTTATATTATTTTATATTAAATATCACTAGTGTCCACAAAACTTAATAATTAACTTTTATAACAAACAGATAATATGCAGATTTCATTAGTAAATGCCATGTCCACGATTTGAATTTTTATTTCGCAATTATGAACAAAACATAAAACTTAACTCATTTATAATAAACATATTTGTAAATCAAAATTAATACTTTTGAATTTTAAGTGGACACTAATGATTAAATATACATGTTAAAATTATGAAATATTTTAACTTTTAATTAATTTTTCTTTATAAATTTAATGTTAAAATTAATATTTTATATATTTAACATAAATAACTCATTAATAATGATATAATAAAATTATAAAATGAAAAAAACAGTTTTAATAACAGTATTAGTAAGTTTCTTTATTAATTCTTTTGCCCAATTAAAAGTTAGTTCAAGTAATAATGTAGGTATAGGGGATGTCTCTGATCCCGGTATATATAGATTATGGGTACAAAACGGAAATGCCCGCTTAATGTTTGGAGCTAATACAAATGGTACGGGAGCTAACTTATTCAGATTGTGGAATAATGTAGGATCAGCATTGAGTATTAATTCATATAATAATTTGTATTCATCTTTTATTACAGATATTGGAGCGAATTATGCAGTAAACGGAGTAAATGGTTATACCCAATATTGCATCGTAGGTTCAAAGTATGCACCCATGATTCGTCTTAACGCAGATGAAGGGTCAATATCATTATTCGGTGAAAATGGTCCTACGACTAGTTCAAGCAATCGTAGTCTATACCACTGCCTCGGGGTTTATATAGCTTCTAATGGCAATGTAGGAATTGGAAACTATTCTCCATCAAGTGCACTTGATGTAAACGGGGATATTTACATATATGGATCTCTTGCAATAAGTTCAGATTCCAGACTTAAAGAAGACATTACAACCATTACTTCTTCTTTAAAAAACATTTCAAGTTTACGGCCGGTAAAATATAAATTAAAACAGGAAATAAATGAACCCACTTCCTTATTAGCTTCAAATAATCTTTCAGATTCTGCCAGAATGTCTTTGTCCAATATTAAGCAAAATACAGATACCGCTATTTTTAACCGCTATCATAATGGTTTCATCGCTCAAGAAATTCAAAAAATATATCCGGAACTGGTATATACAAATAAGAAAGGGATATTAAGTGTTGATTATATCGGTTTAATACCAATATTAACGAATGCTTTAAATGAACAGGAAACATTAATCGAAAAACAGTCTGCAACCATTAAAAGTCAGAATGATGACATAGCCCTAATTAAATCTCAGTTGGTTGAAATAGAGAAACTGTTAGTAAAACAAAAAAATTAATGATAAGTATTTACTATTGACGAAAGAACCGGCGCAGCATATTAGATGCTTATATCTTTAGAACGCTTCTATCCGATGTCCGGGTGATAACAGAGACCTGGATGACGGATTATAATGAAAATAGACCTAAATATTCATTGGGAGACATGTCTCCCAATGAATAAGACTGAAATAAATATTACTAATTTAGCAGTCTAATTAATGACGGCCCTAAAAAGGGGAAGCTGACATCCGATCCGGTATATGACAGGTTTAAAATTAATTTTGAACCAAAAAATCGCTTTCAGCTAGAATTTCATGGAAATTTCTCTGTACTTCCGAAGATGTGACGGAATTTAAAATTTTCATGGGCATTTCAATTTCATCGTACATTTTGTACCGGGCATTAAATGTTTTGTGGTTGGCATCAGCAAATACTCCATAGAACTCGCCGGCTTCCAATTGTTGAAATACCTGCGGGGGATAGATGTCTACCTCCCTTGGAGATCGGGTGGACGAACTGATAAAAAGATCCCCTTGCCGAATTGACTTGCTTGAAAATTCCTTGAACTCCTTACCAAACATTTTACTGTAACGTTCGGCCGTTTGAGGATCCCTCACCAAACCGTACATTTGATTGGCCAGGTTGGCCAATATCTTATCCCTTCCGATCCGTCCGTAAGTCCCCTCCCCTTGCACCATATCCTGGCAAATAAAAAAAGTGATGATTTTATTTTCCCTTGCAGTAGCCGGGATATTATCAAAATTAGGAATCTTTATTGTAGTTCCTTCATCAAGCATCACAATGCTGGGGCTTTTGCCTTCCTGGTTCATCTGCTTTAAAGCCATATTAATGGTCAGGGCAATAACGGGAGAAAAAACATCTTCCAGAACCTGATAATTTGAGATGCACAACAGTTTGGGCTCCTGTGGATTATTGAGGTCAAGGCTAAAATCATTCCCGGAAAGCACGTAAAACAACTCTGGCAGTGCCAGTTTTCTCATCCCGCTGGACATACTGGCCGCCACACCGGCCATCTGCTTTTCTGAAACGGCACTTTGCAAAAATGGAGCGGCAATAAGGGAAGCTTGTTTATTTTTGGATACAAAATCATATACTTTGCATATATCCTTATTTAAAGAAATAGCTACAGCATAAGGTAAAGAACATTGCTCAGGAAAATCTTCCTTTAGTCTCCACAGGATGCCGGCAAGACCAGATTCAGCGGCATCAATAAAAAAGGGGTCTTTGGATTCTTCAGAACCCTTAACAAGGTTTCTAATCAAGGTAGAAGCAGCTTGAGATGCGTAAGCAGGATTTTCAAGCATTTCTGGAGCTACCGGATTAACCCTTTCCGAATACTTTAAATCAAAGAAATTTACAAAATGTAACTTAACCGAAGAATTGTATTTTTTATACATCGTTAAAGCACAGCAGGTCAGATCAAACTTTTTATAGTCGTATATCGCCCCACAGACATTTAAGCGGGCACAATTTTCAATGGTGGGCTTGGTTATACTTTTGGTTTTCCCGGAACCGGCCCCCCCAAAAACACCAAAGCCCCTAAATGGGTTTTCAATGATTAATTTCCCTTGATCGGTATGATATATAAATTTAAAATCATCCGCTTCAATTTTTTTGTCAGAAATAAAATGTAAAAAAATGGCCAGGGCCAACGGAGGCAAAACATAGATGGCCAAAAATAAAAACAACCGAAAATTCCAGATTTTATTTAGGAATAAGCCAAAAAACAGAATGATTAAGGATATTGATATAATTCGTATTGGAATTTTGCGGAGCTTAATAATGAGATAAAATATACCGGTGAGTATTAAGTCAGCAAATAAAATAAAAAGTTTAGTCTGTAAGGTCATAATATTTAAATTATAAAATATACATAAACTAAGTTAGCTACATATAATATAAATGTAATAGATATTATTTATTTAATTTATATTATATATAATATATTACTTATATATGATCTATTAATAATGAATACTATATATTTTATACATAATATTTAAAATATAAATATTATATCTACTATTAAAACATTTATAATATAAATCATATAATACATAATTATCAAATATATAATATAATAATTAAATTAATTAATAAACATATTTAATTTAGTAATCCTATTTATGTTATGTATTATATAAACAATATTCATAATACAAATACACTTATTAATATTAATACTATTTATACAATATTAAATATATATATATTATTTATTTTATATTTACTATAAATATTATTTATAATATGTTCACTATAATCATTATTTATAATATTAATACTATATTAAATATATATACGAATTATAATATTTTAATTAGTTAATTTAGTTAAATTATTTATAATATATAAAATATATGAATTATACCTAATATTCATAATACGCCAGCTATTCAACACAATTAAAATAGCACATTACATTTCAAGTCCCTGGGAACCTTTTACCAACTCTTTTGAAATTTTTACCGGATTTCCAGCAATAATATTTTTTACCCACTGTACCAGTTGAATGGTGGGTGGCTGATGGTTAAATTCTTCATTTTTTAAATCCCCTACCCCCATGATATCTATTGATGAGTTTCCAATTTTGTAAAGACTGCCTTCTTTTATCCCTTTTGCCAGATTAATCAGGGATTGTGTTTCTATATCCTTGGTCTGCTCATGAAAGTTAGCCAAGTTTTTCAAATAACTTTCATATTGTACATGGGATAAATGCAAGATATGTTTGTCTACTTTATGACTTAAATAAAAATCCTCTATGCTTCTGGAATATTTGTACTTTATATCAAAAAGTGTCTCACATTCAAGCATATATTTATCCCGGTTAAAACCGACCTTTACCGATTTCCCGTTAAGTTTGTGTTTATTACTTTCTCCTTTTGAATTAGCCAGAGGGCTTATACTTTTTGACATGGACCGATCCTTCCGCGAAACTATGATATGGCAATGGGTTTGTAAACCTGGTTTAGGTTCCCCTTCCTTTGCATTATGTTCTTTTACCTGTTTGTCAGTATACTTATATTCTCTGATTTTTTCTACTTTTGCAAAGTAAAGGATATCCTCTCTACATAAATCTTTATTAAAACCTTGGGCGTAGAATTCCATGCAATCATTGACATAATCCTTGAAAAGTTGATTGTATTTCTCTTTTTCAGAAGGGGACATTTGGGCTAAATCATTAATTTTCTTACTTGTTGCCTTAAACGCCAAATAACTTAGCTCTTTTTTTGAGGGATTTATGCTGAGCATAAAAAACCTTGCTTCTTTTTTGTGCAGTCCCTTAACGTTTTGATCAATACTGCTGATTACCTGAAAATCAGAAAAATCTTTGCCTTGAGAATTAAAGAAATTTTCCTGATCAAGTAATTCTTTGCCCTCATTTTCTTTGGATAAATATTTCACCAATTCGCAGCAACTCCGGGTGTTTCCCCCGATATAATTTTTCGTGGAATGAATCTTAATATACATTACATATTAAGTTTTAAACGTTCGAATTCTGCTTTATAATTATTGATAACCGATTCATCAAAACTCACCCCTCGGCCAACCAATTTTTTCCCAGTTTTTAAAAAATCTCTGAATAGATCTTTACTATACTTAATTACAATTTCGGCTTTTTCTTTCAGATTTTCAAGTTCTTCACTATAATTTTTATCTCCCTCCGGACTGGGCTGGTTTTCTTTGCTTCCTCCAGTTTGTAAATGTTGGGAACCTATGCTTCCTGAATGGATTAAGGATTCTAATCGGATTAAATCCTTTTTGGTAATGGCTTCATGCTCAAAATAACTTTGTATTTTTTCATTATTTAACGTAACCTGCTGTACAAGTGGCTTTAAAATCCCTTTTTCTTGTTCCTTGATAAAAGAAACGGTTGTTTCCCTTAATTTTGAAACATCATTCTTGAGTTGTGAAAATTGTTTATCAAAACTATTGGCATTCAGTTCTCTTGGGTCTATGCCCAAAGTGTCAAAGTAGGAGATCATATTTTCTACTAAGGAACCTTTGGATTTCCAATTTAATTTTTTTTTCAGTTCTTCCAGCTTATCATCATAAACTTCGCTGATAGCAACGGTTTTATAGGACATAGCGCGATTATTTAATGGTAATACAACAATATTAATTGATTTAAAGATATTTACTTATATAATTCTAATTACTTATAACTTATTTTATAACAAATATATCTTATTTTTAATTATATACAATTAAAGTAATAAATAATATTATAATATATTATAACTTTCATTATTTATTTTACTGGTTTAAAGGTTTATAATATTTTGTCAATCACACTTTGTGTGATTTCGTCTTGCTTTACTATAAACCTTTTTCAAAGCATTTCTATGCAACTGTATGAAATTTCATTTTATTGGAGATTATAAAAGCATTGTATGAATATTCGATTCTTAATAATTTGAAGTTGTATTAAAAATAAAGGAAATAAGTAATGGATCCCTGAAAACATAGGTAATATAATTAAATGAAAATGTGCAAAATAAATTGAATTGGGAGATTTTGGTAAATCAAAATTGAATGTGCTTCTATTTTTTATTTTGTCGAAGCTTGATCACCTGGAATTAAAGGATAATTAGGAGATTTTGGTAAGTCATCAAAGGATTAATCAACGTTTAAAGGTTTATAATAATCACTTAATGTGCAATATAGATTATATTGGGTGGTTTTGGTAATCAAAAACGCAAAAGTTACGGTTTAGTGGCAATACGATAAAACAATTTAAAACTGAATTGGGAGGAAAAGGTAACTAATTAAAAGTACTTTTTAGTATATTGAATTTCAATACAATGGAGTTTGATATATACTTTAAATTGGGAGGATTTGGTAACAAAAAATAGAATCTTTATTTTTTTGAACTATACACTTTGCAGGATGATCAGCAAAGGCATTAGGAGAAAAAGGTAATTAGTGTGATTGCTTTTTAAATTTTAAATAAAAATTAATAGACAGCTATTCAGATATATGATTGGAATTAGGAGAAATAGGTAAGTAAGAAAAAAAGAACGATATTGATTAATGATATAATGACTTGTAAATTAGTATTTTAAAAATGATTTGGGAGAAATTGGTAACTAAATGAACTTTTGCAAAATTAGAATTAGGAGAAATTAGTAACTAATTGAGTGCGCCGGGGGATCTTTTTTTGTTTAGATCGGATTTTTCTTTCAAATTTTTCTTCGAATTCATTTTTTTCTGTCAAACAGACATAAAAAAATGACAAAGTGTCAGTTTTTCTTTTAACCATAAGGTACCTTTTTATTTTTGATAAAACTTTGTTTAATCTTTTGATATTTGTGAGATGGGTTAACTTATTATTTTACAATTCATAACATGACCTGGATTAGGAGAATTTAGTAACTTTATTGGGAGCTTTTAGTAACCTCTTTAGGAGAAATTGGTAACATAAACTTGGAGAAATTAGTAACTTCAATTTCGGCATTAGGAGTAATAAGTAACTATTTTTAGAATAAATTGGATTCATTATCACCAAATTCATTTTGAAGTGATTTAATCACGTACCCTACAACATCGGTTATCTTAGTCACATTGTTCAAATAATATTCTCTCAAAGAGACTATTTTCAATAACATCTGTTCAGAACTTGCTTTATTAAATAATGGCCTGATTTGTTCAATATTCCTGTCATTAAACTTAAAATGAGTACGTAATAGATTAAAAGCATAATCTTTTCGTTTGTCTTCTTCTACAATAAGTTCAGGGGTGATAATTTTAAAATTCAGGTGTGTAACGGTGTTCCCTTGTTTGGTAACAAAATCATCGGACTTACAATTAAACCAGCAATCAGCTTTTTCAAATAACTCATTCTGTACCGGCAAGAGTATATTTTTCTTGATATCGGCAAAATATTTGTATTTATCCTCAATCCCCAACCATTTACGGAAATCCTCAAGGGGAATGGTAAATCCACCCTTTTTCCTCCAACTGCAAATTAACTTATAGACACGTGAAGTATATTTATTGGAAGCATTTTGGGCTATTTCATAAACGTATCTGGTATAATTGATGGGCTGGCCACCTTTATTTTGGTCAATTTCAACCAATAGCTTGGCCACTCGTTTGTCCACCTCTATATAAATTAAGCTGTTCCTGGTGCTGTTTGAAGGTATATCAGCACTCAACAGTCCTTTGTATACGACACGTTTTTCCTGTGTCTTTTGATTGATATAAGGAATCTCAACCACGATTGAAGCCAATTGCTTGATAGATTTTTTTACTTGGTCGTAATGCTGCGGTATGGTGATTTCCCTGAGCGGTATGGTGATTTTTATTGTAGGTTGTTCCTTGTATTCTTGAAAAAGTGAATATTGCCCGTAATCTTCTCCTTTTAAGCTCAACTTGATGGGTTCCTGAAGATAATAGATGACCGCGTTGAAAATACGCTCCTGGATAAGGGAATAATCATATATGGCGTTGGTAATTCGGTTGGGTTGATAAATATAACTTCGTATAGCAGGAAGACTAATTATTTTCTTTCTCTTTTTTGTTTGAACCTTTGTTAAATTCAGTTTATCCATAATGAATGGTGTTTATGAAAAGGCAATTTGAACGACTTTAAAATGAAGATATTATTTGTTCCATGCATAAAACTTAGGCCATTTCTAATTTCTTTCGCTCCTTGGCCAAATCATATTTCACCTGGAGGCGCAGCCAATATTCTGCACTAATCCCCAAAGCTTTTTCAAGCTTAATGGCCAGGGCTGGATTTATATTCCGCTTTCCGTTCAATATATCCGAAAAATGCGAAGGATAAACCTTAATATCCATAGCAAAATTAGAGGTCAAAAGTTTGCGATTTTCCAATTCAACACGTAACACTTTCCCAGGATGAAGTACCCGATCGGGATAAGCATTCAGGCCAACTTTTTTAACAATTTTATAGTCTTCCATAACCAATAAATTAATTCAATTCTTGATCTGTTGTATAAATAACGAGTTTGGGATTTTTTCAAGACAATTTTCTAAAGCCAAGGCAAATTAACACCCTCCTCAAATTAAAATCTATAATGTCCATTCCTATTGATATAAACAAGGTATTTTTTTGCAATTGCCATGAAATAATAATCACAAAATCATACAAGCAATAAATCTACAACAGTAAATTTCATTTACCAAATTTGGTAAACATTATTTGTTAACTATCATGAGTAAGTTATTAAGATCAGGTTATTTTACAATCAGATAAGTAATTTCATTTTACTAATCTGATTTGCGGGCTTTTTCCAAAATCCAAAGGGTTCAAGGCCCGCTTATCAACCCAAAAGAGGTAAAGTTATCTGAAAAGGAGGATGGAGTATCTTGCTATTCAAATGTACATCAAAGATTTTCAAGCAATTAGATAAATAATCATATAATTACTAATTATACTATATATCCTATATGTACTATAAATCCTATTTTTTTTCATTAAATATTTATACTATTTTAAATAAATATCCTAACTGTAATATTATTTTTAAATAAGATAATTAAATGAATATTTAACCTATAAATATTATATATCCTAATTATCCTATATACAATTTACTAACTTTAGACAATATTTATAATATATAACCTATAAAATAGAATTAATATTTAAAATAAGATCACTATAATCAATATATACAATATATTTAATTTTGACATTAATATCACTATTCCCATTATATAATTTATATATTATATATTCAATCATTATAATATATATCCTATATGAAATATATAAGCAATTAATATATATTACATATATAAATTATATTAAATAATAAAATTATAACTACTTTAAATAATATATTTACTAATCATCCTATTTGTTGTATTAAATATAATTTTCATATATTTAATATATATTTTAAATCAAATATATTCAATTTATATCATAAATATTTCTCATAAAATATAAATGCTATAAATAATACTTCATATATTTGCAATATGTAAAATATAAAGGATGTTGGAATGGAAAAAATTGTATTGATTAACCACAAGGGGGGAGTAGGCAAAACCACCTCTGCTATCAATATTGCAGCCGGCTTAGCTTTAAAAGGCAAAAAAACAGTAGCCATAGATCTGGATCCTCAGGCAAACTTGACAGAAAGTTTTGGGAAATTTAACCTTCCGGACAATATTTACCAATCCTTTAGCAAAGGAGAACCCTTGCCTGTACTTGAACTAAAGAAAAACCTGTCACTTGTTCCAGCAAGTCTGGATTTAGCGGGGATTGAGCTGGAAATCTCTTCCCGCCTGGCCAGGGAAAAAATATTTTCAGACCTTCTCAAACCCCTGGAAAATAAATATGATGTAGCCGTATTTGATTGTCCTCCCTCGCTGGGTCTGATTACAGTTAATGCACTGGTGGCTGCAGATGATGTATATATCCCCATGATTGCAGAATATTTGGCTTATAGAGGAATAGACAGTATAGTCGGTATAATCGAACAAATCAAAGAACACTTTAATGCCAAATTAAGGATCAAAGGGGTATTTTTTACCAAGTTCAATGATAAGATTGTATTATCATCAAACATCAAAGAAAACGTAGAAAGTATTTTTGGAGATACTCTGATGAAAACAGTGATCCGTACAAATATTGCCTTGGCCGAATGCCAGGCTCAGGGTATAGATATTTTTGAGTATAATTCAAAAAGTAACGGGGCAATAGATTACAGGGATCTGGTGAATGAAATTTTAAAACAGTAGGAAGATGGCAAAGAAAAATTTTGGAAATAGCTTGAAACGGAGCAACAATTTGGGCGCCGGCATACAAAACCTTCTAGGTACCAGCGTTTCAGCAGAAGAAACAACATCAGAAGTTCAGGAAGAAGAAAGGGAAAAAGAAAAGAAGGAAGTTAAAAAGAACAACATTAAACAGCCCAAAGAAAAAGTAGTTGTTCCAGAAACCGAACCCATTCCGGCAGAACCGGTAGAAATAAATATTCCAGAAAAACCAGCAGAAGAAGAACAAGTCCAAGGACTTGAAAAAGCAAAAGAAAAAAAGGCAAAGGTTGCCTTTTCCAGAACATTTTATATTCCTGAGGGTGATTACAAAACCATAGAGAATTTTATCCGGTATAAAATCATGGAGGGAGAAATAAGGTTTTCCCAAAAAAATGCGTTAAACGAGGCCCTGAACCTGCTCCGGGAGGTTGTAAAAGCCAACATTAGCGTTGAGCCATTACAAAACGAAAACAAAGCAGGAGAGACCCTTCGCGTTCATTCATTCAACATGCTCATAGAGGATTATAATTTTATCAATGAAGTTTTAAGGATCAGACGGATGCAGGGGCAAATAAAGTTTACCCAGGCCAATGTCATCAGTGAGGCATTAAATTTACTGCGGAAAAAATACCCTAATCTTTAAAGTAAAATAAATTACAATCTTTACCTTATCTTTCTTTTACACACAAGGGAAAAAGGTTCGTATGATAGTATCAGATGATACTATCAAATATAAAACAAAACATTTCATTATGATGGCAATGCAAAAAGGCACAAATAAAAATAAATATGTGGCCTTAGGTCCAATAAGGAAAACTAAAGTTTTAAAACTCCGGAATGACTTGGTTTCTAATATTTGGGTAAAAACGTTCAAACTAAAAGCTTTTTAGCCAGAATTAGCTTCTTAAACAAAGAGAAGATCGTTTTTACCCTGTTTGGGGGATTTTCAGCCAGGGCAAAAGCCCCGGCTGTTTAATTTAAAGAAAAGACAATTGGGATTTTTCGGCCTCCTGCATTTTGACCTTTAGGTTTTGCAGCTTTTTCAGCTCTGTTTGCAGGTAGAATATTCTTTGATGTATAGGGTTAAAAATCCTATTCATGTTAGGCTCTGAAATATCGTTTTTTATCTCAAAAAGAGTGGGGAAGATAAAAGCCGGTTTTGCAGGGATAGGGAAAAGTTCAAGTTGAATATGTACCCTTTTAGACAGTTCACGGCGTTTGTTTTTCAGTGCTTTTCTTTCCTTCTGAATCATTAAAGCAACTTCATTAATCTCTTCATCAATAAAAGTTAAATGGTCCATGGTCTTAAAATTTGAGGTTAAAAATTAAATTTGAGCAAGGAAACCGCTAGGCGGTTTCCAGTTTATTTTCCTTTTCAGGGTTTCCCACTATTTGGCTTCCGTATTTCATGCGTATTTGTTCAATATCCAAGGGCCTGTGGTTTGGACATTTATACTCCGAAGGCCTGTAGTACCACATCACCTTTTTAGGGGCAAACAAGAAACCTGTAGCCTTGAGCCTTGCCCGGTGCGGGTAGGTATTCCCGCTTATCCAGATCCAATCTCCCAGAATTTCTATGATGATTCCTTCCAGTCCTATCACCTGGTTGATGATTTCCGGGTAGATGATAAATTCTTCCTGTTGTTTTTCGCTAAGGTCTTCAAAATCAAACATCCTGTTTTTGATAATGAATTGATATTCCGCGTTAATCTCCTGCATGGTAGCGGTTTCCCCTCCCTTGTCCGGATGGTGGATCAATGCCAGTTCCTTGTAAAGTTTTCTAACCTCGATCAGGTTTTTGCAAGTGCTGAAAAATTGTGTTTTCATCATTTTAAAATTTTAAGTTTTGAATTCCATTTCAAGTTCAATTTTTACTGTTTTATTTGATTGATAATATGTTTATTACGTTCCACGTGGAACTATATATCTGATTTTTAACTACTTATCATCGGCAAATAGGAAGTTTAGCCTTTTCACTTAAAAAATCTCTTAGATACTGGACTTACCCGGTCCTGGCTTTTTACAGTTTTTTTATTTCAAAGAACTTTTACATCACCGTTTAAATGAGGTCTGAGCCATTTTCACGTAAAAAGGATAAAAGCACATCGGCTAGGGAAAGGCAAGAAAAATTGAAAAAATACTACCCCGTGTGAAGCAATCAGGGACGGAAGAGGGTTCAACAAATAAATATTGATCCAACCCTCTTCCGTCCCGGAGTTGAAATGAAAAAAAAGTAAAGCGTAAAATTTTTTATCAAAAAAGTAGACACGATCAAAAAAATTTAGGCTTTACTTCCAACCCTGATCAGGAACGATATAAAAGGTTAGGATATCAAGGGTGTGGAGATTTTTTTGATTTTTATTGCGCCTTTTTGCGGGAGGGTGCCGATGTGCTACCTTTTGGAGGGAAAATGGCTTTCAGAACCTCTATAAAAGCACGGGGATTTCAGTTCTTT
The DNA here is from genome assembly GCA_030706565.1 of Bacteroidota bacterium. Taxonomy (NCBI): domain Bacteria; kingdom Pseudomonadati; phylum Bacteroidota; species Bacteroidota bacterium. Next base: position 58,019 of record JAUZOH010000001.1, read on the forward strand.
AAAAAAACAGGAAAAGACATAAGGAAAAGGGACAGTAGATAATTCCAATGGTTTTGGGAATTTATTTTTTTCTGTATTGAGGGTAAACAATCAGTAAGGATAGGAGAGGGGAAAGGGTTGAAGTTTTTATGTCTTTTGTAAAAACTTCAACTCTTTCCAGGAAGGAGAAAATAGGATTTAGTGAAACGCCGTGTAACAGAGGGGAGCTAAATCTTATTTTGCGCGAGAGCCATCCTTACACCTTTAAAAGGGTGGGAGGGAAAATTAACTATTCAGAGAGGTTTATTAATGATCAGTTTAAATACATTCCACTGCAATTATCTTGCAGTGGGAAAAAACATCCATAAGAATCAGTTCTTCCAGACTTAGGAAAAAAATACAAAAGGAAAACATAGGAATAAAGACTTTTTTTATTGGGGATCCTCCCCAAACCCCAGGGATTTTTCCTAGCCTTTTCTCAATAAAAGTGAAGGTTAAAAAATTATGAAATAATGTTGAAAGTTATTAAAATTAAATATGTAATTTGGTAGGGTATAAGAGGTGGTTCATATACAAGGAGAGATATACAAAATATTGCGTATATAAAATTGTTGGCAACAAGTTTAACAGGACACAACTAAATTGATAGAAATGAGCAAAGACTTAAAAACAGAAAAAAAAGTCAAAGGGATATTGACAAATATGCCAGAGCAAAATCGTATGCAAGGAGATTTCTTAGACAATGAATTCTGTTTAAAATTTTATCAGTTAGCATTTCCCAAAGAGCTAGTTGATAAAGTGATAAGAAGTTATGAAGTTGTAATAAATAAGAGAAATATACATGTCGATTTAGAGAATCCTATCGGGGAAAAATACATTTGTGATAGAAACTTTGAAAATGATAATATTGATGTATCATTCAGTTTTGCAATTGACTTTGAGAATATAAAGGAAGCCTGGGATATAGTATCTTTAAAAACCATTCAAAACTACAACAACTTGGATACGACTTACTACACAAAAATACTGCGAGTTGAAATACAACCATATGTTTCCGATGACTATCCCAATATTTTAAGACATATGCAAAAGATTAAAGCCAACTGCTTATATATTCGAGAGTATACTGGAAAAGGACTTGACAAACAAAAATTTATTCAGATATTTAACCATCAGGGTATTAGCGTAGTTTTTGAGAGACAATTAAATGAAGAATAGAAAGCCTATTGCAAATAATAAGACTCTGAGCGGTCTGAAAGACCCTGCAATGAGTCTATATTGAACTATAAACGCTGGGTTATGAATCATAACTTATTGATAATAAACAAAATTATTTTGGAAAAATCAGTTATTAAAAATTTTAGTAGACACATACTGATATTGGAATTTGATTTGAAGGTATGTTAAGAATAAAGAAAAATTCTTTAGTTGAAACGAAACTACAAGTTTACAACACATTTTTCAAATCAGTCAAGATTTTTTAGCAAGGGTTGCACAACGCATTCATTCAACCAAAAAAATTGGCAAAGTACCTAAACAAATTATTATCATACCACTATTTCAATTTACACAAATAAATAATAAATTTATTTACAGTTTTAAAAAAATATTATGTATATTTGTATGAAAAAAATTCCCTTTGCCAGAAGGGAATTTTATAAGTATTAATTTAAATTTCAAAATTATGAACAAAAGTACACATTTATTTGACACTTCGAAATATATCCGAAGAAATTTGCCAGAGCAAATAGATTTTTTAGAATCTTTAAAAAATGAATTACCTTTTTTCCGAGAAATATTAGAAAAGGGTTATTCAATGACAATTGAAGAACGCAAAAATAAAGAAAAGAGTTTCCTTGATAAAAATTGGGAAGCTATAACTATGAGTGGGAATATAAAAGGATTATTATGTAGAGAATATCCAGAGAATATTAAAATAGATAAGAATGGTAGATTTTATTTCGAAAAAAGTTCAAGATATTTTATTTACTTTAAAAAGTTAAATAGAGATTATCTGCCATCAAATATAAGTACCGAATACACACAAAAATTATATGGTCAATATGCATTACCAAGTGAAAAGCCAACACCAATTGTATTCGTTGGCTACCAAGTAGATAATTCTTGGGAAAATTTAATTGGCTGTTATGCTATAAGTGTAAAAAATGAAGAGAAACTTTGGATAAGTGATTTGCCAAAAATTGACAATATAAATTTAAAATATTTTGGCACTGAAACTATAATTCAAACTGATGATTTATCTTCTATGTTAAAAATTAGACAAAATAAATCTTTATAAAATTAAAAAATAATTGCTTTCATTTTTATGAAGGGAAAGATAAATTATAAAATGATTACATTGGCAAGAGAAAGTAGGGGTATAACTCAATCTAATCTTGCCAAAAAGATTTCCAACCTAACTCAAGGAAACCTATCTCGGATAGAAATGGGAATTCTTCCGATAAATGAAACAACACTATTATCTATTGCTAATTTATTAAACTATCCTATAGATTTTTTTTATAAAAGGGAAATACAAACTCCAATAAGTAATTTTTATTACAGGAAAAGGATTATGATACCCAAAAGAGTCCTATCACAAATAGAGGCACAAATGGACATTGTAAGGCTATCTATCGATGAATTGATGAATTCTATTGAATTGCCGGATTTTAATTTCCCACAAATTGACATTTCCTTTAAAGGAGACCCTGCAGATGCTGCAAGAAAGATTCGAGATTACCTTAAATTGCCCAAAGGGCCAATAATTAATATTGTTAACATTTTTGAAAAACATGGAATTATTGTCTATTTTATAGATACTAATTGCGAAAAGTTTGATGGCATTACATTATTTACTGACAAAAACCAACCCATTATTTTTATAGACAAAAAAATACCTAATGATAGAAAAAGATTTACACTTGGACATGAACTTGGCCATCTTGTAATGCATATTCCATTTGTTATTGATAATTTTCGTAATGAAGAAGAAGAAGCAAATTCATTTTCTTCGGAATTTAACATGCCTTATTTAGAATGTAGAAATGATATAATTAATTTAAAATACAATGATTTAGGAAAATTAAAAAGCTATTGGAAACTTTCAAAAGCAGCTATTATTGTAAGAGCGAAACAATTAAAGCTTATTACAGAAGAAAAATATAAATATCTAATGATTGAACTAGGCCGAAGAGGAGAAAGAAAGCATGAATCAGGTTTGGATGTAGATATAGATGAACCAACTTTAATACCTCAAATGATTAAAATATTTAAAAATAATCTTAATTATAATACAGAAGAAATCTCTGCAATACTAGGCTTAAGTATATCAGATTTTAATATGTATTTTGATAATAATTATAGAAAAATGCGAATAGTAATTTAACGGCTCAAACCATTATAGTGCTGCAGAAAGTCGCTTAACGTTCATTAAATGAACAAAACTTGTGTTCCATCACAAGTAGCCTACGGACACGTTATAGAACAAAATACTACCTAGATTATTGCTTATGTAGAATGGGCAGACGGAGATTCCGTTGCGTCTCATATTGCAATAGGTGGTGACTATTTTTGCACCAACGACAAAGCTATTTCGGGTGGTGTAAAATCTGTTTTTACGGAAAACAATTTGACTATTTTAAAAAATGAATATGGTTTTAAAACAATTTCACCGACAGAACTATCAAACTTATTAAAGACAAATTGAAAAAGCACAGCCCATAATCGAATTCTAAGACTAAAACAAACTTAATAGAATAAATTTTATAAATTTGTAATACCGAACGACGACTGAAGGCGATTTTTAAACCGAAAGTCAAGTCAAATCTTCAAAATCGCTCATTATCTTTGGTATAATATTAAATTCCTTTTACAAATTGTAAGGTCAAAAGATTTATTCTAAGGTTATATGGAATGATGGTTTCCTGGTGGTGACCTATTCAGTTCATGGATAGTTCATGATTTTTCAATTATTTCCCAATGACCTCTTAATTTGGGACCTTTTCGTACAATTATCCCTGCATCTTTTAATTTAGCCAGATAGTTTTCTACTGTTCTTGGTGTTTTACCTATTTCATTTGCAATTTGTTGTGAGCTAAATTCTGGATGATTAAGAATAATATCAAAAGTTATGGCTATTTCTTTTCCGAAATCTTTCCGAAATCTTTCCGAA
>JAUZOH010000002.1 GCA_030706565.1 Bacteroidota bacterium
AAAGGGGTGATATCCCTGGTAAAAGGGATGTCGGTAACGGGTCATTATTTTGTTCATCCGGGTGAAATCATTACTGAGCAATATCCCAATAACCGGAACACATAGAAAATGTTCGACCGTTTTAAAGGTGAGGTGATCATGGTTCACAATGAGAATAATGAACATCACTGTACGGGTTGTGGTATTTGTGCTATGAATTGTCCCAATGGTTCAATAGAAGTAATTTCAAAAACTATTGAAGTTGATGGCAAGAAGAAAAAAGTTATAGACAAGCATATTTATCATCATGGAATGTGCACGTTCTGCGGTTTGTGTATTAAAACATGCCCGCAACATGCTTTGGCATTTGCACAGACTTTTGAAAATTCGGTTTATGACCGTTCCAGATTAAATAAAATTCTTAACCATCCGGGTTCATCCCTGATTAAAGAAAAAGAAGCCTGATTATGAATGAATTTATGTTTTTACTGCTGGCCGCTATCATTTTGGTTTTTTCTGTACTTACAGTTACCAGCAGGCGGATATTAAGGGCAGCCACTTATTTACTTTTCGTTTTAATTGCTACTGCCGGTTTATATGTTTTGCTGAATTATTTTTTCCTTGCTGCCGTCCAGATTCTGGTTTATGCAGGTGGCGTAGTAGTGTTGATCATTTTCTCTATTTTGCTTACCAGCCATATTGAACAGAAATTTGAACAGCCCAGCCCTAAAAAGGTTGCATTATCTGCATTTGCTTCCATGTTTGGTGCTGTTATATGCCTGGTGGCCATCCTGAATCATCCTTTTGCAGTAATCACTTCTCCGGAAGCTGATACTAGCGTCAGGGCTATTGGTCTCAGTATGCTGAATACAGGAAATAATGGTTATGCATTGCCTTTTGAGGTAATCAGTATTTTACTTTTGGCTGCCATGATTGCTGCCATTATTATTGCTAAAAAACGTAAATAAAAGATTATGAATACTATACCGTTATCTTACTTTCTTGTTGTAAGCACAATTATGTTTTTTGTGGGCATCTATGGCTTTATGGTTCGTAGAAACCTCATTACCATGCTGATGTCGGTAGAGTTGATATTAAACTCTATAAACATTAATTTTGTGGCTTTTAACCGTTATTTGTTTGCCGGCAAAACAGAAGGGATGTTTTATTCCATGTTTATCATTGCCATTGCTGCTGCTGAAGCTGCTGTTGCTATTGCAATTATTATCAATATTTACAGGCATTTTCATAATATTGATGTCGAAAATGTTGATGAATTGAAGTTTTAAATGTATCAACTCAATCTATATAGCAAGTTAATAGTCAATAATCAATTATCATTTGAAAATTATTTAGGCCATGTCATTTAGTTACACTGTTCTGATTTTATTGATTCCTTTGTTCTTCTTTATTTTCCTTGGTCTTTTTGGAAATAAAATGAAACCCTTGGTTTCGGGAATTCTGGGTACAATCGGATTATTCATTTCGGCTGCTCTTTCTTATTTTACTGCTTATGAGTATTTTTTCGTTTCCGGAAAAGTAGGCGGTGTTTATGAAAAACTGACCGCATTCAATACACTTTGGCTCAAGTTTACGGATAATTTACACATCGACTTGGGCGTTTTACTTGATCCCATCTCGGTCATGATGCTGGTGGTCATTACCACGGTTTCATTGATGGTTCATATCTATAGTTTGGGCTATATGAACGGGGAAAGAGGTTTCCAACGTTTCTATTCTTTCCTTTCCTTGTTTAGCTTTTCAATGTTGGGCCTGGTAGTCGCTACCAATATTTTCCAGATGTATATTTTCTGGGAGTTGGTGGGTGTTTCGTCATACCTGCTGATCGGCTTTTACTACGAAAAGCAATCGGCAATTGCTGCTTCAAAGAAAGCTTTCATTGTCACCCGTTTTGCTGATTTGGGATTTCTGATCGGTATTTTGCTCTTATCCTTTATGACAGGGACATTTGACTTTAAATTGTTGACTGATGTTCACGGTGCTGCCATTGCCAAAGGCGGTTCTATTGCCTTTATGGGAATGTCGGTGATGACCTGGTCAATGCTTCTGATATTTATGGGTGGTGCCGGTAAATCGGCCATGTTCCCGTTGCACATTTGGTTGCCTGATGCTATGGAAGGCCCCACGCCTGTTTCAGCATTGATTCATGCTGCCACCATGGTTGTTGCCGGTGTTTTTCTTGTAGCCAGGTTATTTCCTATTTTTGCTATTTCTGCTCCTCAGGCATTGACAATAGTTGCTTACATTGGAGGGTTCACCTCGTTGTTTGCAGCCGTAATCGCCTGTACTCAGATCGATATTAAACGTGTACTGGCCTTCTCTACCATATCTCAGATCGGTTACATGATGCTGGCTCTTGGTGTTGCAGGATATACTGCTGAGACGTCACTAGGATTCAGTGCTTCCATGTTTCACCTTTTCACACACGCAATGTTTAAAGCATTGTTGTTCTTAGGCGCTGGTTCTATTATTCATTCGGTACACAGCAACAATATGACGGATATGGGCGGTCTCAGAAAGTACATGCCTGTTACCCACATTACCTTCCTTATTGCCTGTCTGGCAATTTCAGGTATACCTCCGTTTGCCGGTTTCTTCAGTAAGGATGAAATCCTGGCTGCTGCTTTCCACAGCAATAAATTGTTGTTTGCCGTTGATTATTTTGTCGCCGGCCTTACAGCTTTCTATATGTTCAGGCTTTATTACAATGTTTTCTGGGGAACTGACCGGAATTACGAACATACTCCGCACGAATCCCCATTTACAATGACCATACCTCTGATGTTCCTGGCTTTGGCTTCTGTGGTTACGGGATTTATTCCTTTTGGTAAGTTTGTTACATACAATGGAGTAGTTGAAGAAAGCGTTTTCCACTGGAATATTGCAATTCCTTCAATTTTGATTGCTTTGGCAGGTATTATCATTGGCAGGGTCTTTTATCGCACGGAGACAAATTTTGCTGATCGTTTTGCAACTATCTTTAAGGGGCTCTACAAATCAGCTTACCATAAGTTCTATATGGATGAAGTTTATCTCTTTGTTACAAAGAAGATCATCTTTAATTGCATTTCCAGGCCTATTGCATGGTTTGACCGTCATGTTGTTGATGGTGCCATGAATGGGATATCATATATAACCAATAGTGTTTCAGTCAGGATTAAAGGTTTCCAGAGCGGTTACCTGCAGCAATATGCCTTTACTTTCGTGGTTGGCGCTGTAGCACTATTTCTTGCAATATTGTATTTTGCTTTTTAAAAATTTGAATTTGTTATGGATATTTTAACCCTATTTGTTGTAATCCCGGTTATCACTATTATCGGAATGATGTTGTGCAGAGACAATAAGTATGTTCGTGTTGTTGCTGCAATAGGTATGAGTGCGCAGCTGATTAATGCCGGTGTTCTTGTTTATTCTTATTTGGCTTTAAGAAAAGCCGGTTATATGGCTGAAATGTTATTTAAAAAGACCATAGTTTGGTATCCTTCATTGCATATTCAATATAGCATAGGCGTTGATGGAATTTCAGTAGCAATGATTGCTTTGACTTCTATTGTTATCTTTTGCGGAATATTCACTTCCTGGAAGATGAGCGATTTGCCCAAAGAATTTTTTGTCACGCTTATTTTATTGGCAACTGGTGTTTTCGGATTTTTTATTTCCATCGATCTTTTCACCATGTTCCTGTTTTATGAGTTGGCAGTGATCCCGATGTACCTGCTTATTGGTATATGGGGTACAGGGCCTAAGGAATATGCAGCAATGAAACTTACCCTGATGCTGATGGGTGGTTCAGCGCTGATCCTGGTTGGTCTTTTGGGTATTTATTATAATTCCGGTACTCCGGGGCACCTTACTTTCAATATTCTTGAAATTTCAAAACATCATATACCTATAGTTATTCAGAGATTCTTCTTTCCGATAACCTTTATAGGTTTTGGAGTACTGGGCGCTTTATTCCCATTCCACACGTGGAGTCCTGATGGTCATGCTTCTGCACCTACTGCAGTTTCAATGCTTCATGCAGGTGTACTGATGAAACTTGGAGGATATGGTATATTCAGGGTGGCTATCTACTTAATGCCTGATGCAGCTCAGCAGTTGTCCTGGATTTTCATCATACTTACATCAATCAGCGTACTTTATGGAGCTTTGGGTGCTATAATGCAGAAAGACCTTAAGTATATCAATGCATATTCTTCAGTGAGCCATTGTGGTATGGTTATTTTCGCCTTGTTGATGATGAATAAAATTGCAATGGACGGAGCTATCTTACAGATGATTTCTCATGGTATTATGACAGCCCTCTTCTTTGCCTTAATCGGTATGATTTATGGCCGTACACATACCAGAATGATCAATGAAATGAGCGGTTTGATGAAGATCATTCCTTTCCTTGCCGTTGCTTATGTAATTGCAGGTCTGGCTTCGTTGGGTTTGCCCGGTTTCAGTGGTTTTGTTGCTGAAATGACTATTTTCACGGGGGCATTTCAACATCCCGATATGTTTCACAGGGTAGCAACTATTATTGCTGCTTCATCAATTGTGGTAACTGCAGTATATATTCTCCGGGTGATTGGAATATTTCTCCTGGGAGAAGTGAATAATAAAAAATTCTGGAGTCTGTCGGATGCGGAATGGTACGAAAAAGTTACCATCATCACCATGGTTGTTGCCATTGCTGGAATCGGTATTGCACCTCTCTGGCTTTCGGACATGATTTCTCACAGTTTGACTCCAATTATACACAGAATATTGTCAATTAACTTACTGTAAAAAATACTATGAATTTTGGACAAATGATTCTTATGCGCAATGAATTGCTACTGGTTTTGGTGCTGTTGATTTTACTTGTAGCAGAAATATTTACTCCCGAAAATAAAAAAAGCCGTATAATCAATTATAGCTTGGTGTTATTGTTTTTGGTCACAGGGGTTGGTTTCCTGCCTGCCCATACCGGACAATTGTTTGGAGGTATGTATCAGAGTTCCAGTTTGACCATACTGATGAAAAATATCCTGAATATCGGTACATTTATTGTATTCCTGCAGGCCGCCGCATGGTTAAAGAAGGAAGAAAATCAGGACAGAATCAGTGAATTTTTTATATTGATGTTGTCCACCCTGATTGGTATGGATTACATGATTTCTTCCGGCGATTTTCTGATGCTGTATCTTGGTTTGGAACTGGCTACTATTCCAATGGCCGCTCTTGTTGCTTATGACAGATATAAAAACCGCAGCGCTGAAGCTGGTGTGAAATTTATCATGCTTGCTGCTTTATCCTCCGGTATTTTACTTTGGGGTATATCCATGATTTACGGTACAACCGGTTCATTTTATTTTAATCAGATTGCTGCTACTTATACAGGTTCTCCTTTACAGGTTCTGGCTTTTGTGTTTTTCTTTGCCGGTATGGCTTTCAAAATTTCACTGGTTCCCTTTCATTTATGGACAGCCGACGTTTATGAAGGTGCTCCTGTTGCTGTCACTTCCTATTTATCGGTAATATCAAAAGGAGCCTCAGTTTTCATCCTTTCCATAGTTCTGTTTACTGTATTCCATTCTATCGCAATTCAATGGCAAAATGCACTTTTGGTTATTGCTGTTCTTACCATGACTATCGGTAACCTTTTTGCAATGAGGCAAACCAACCTGAAAAGGTTTATGGCTTTTTCCTCAATCTCCCAGGCAGGTTTTATTCTGGTTGGCCTGATTAGTGGAACTGTTCTGAGTATGACTTCAGTTGTTTATTTTGTTTTGGTTTATATATTCTCCAATCTTGGTGTATTTGGTGTTATTTCGGTTATTTCGAACAAGACGGGCAAAGAAAAAATGGACGATTACAACGGTTTATACCGTACTAACCCCATGCTTAGCCTGCTAATGCTGCTTGCTTTGTTCTCTTTGGCCGGTATTCCGCCTATTGCCGGTTTCTTTAGTAAATTTTTCCTCTTTACAGCTGCTGCCGAAAAAGGACATTTTATTTTGATTATCATTGCCGTACTCAATACAATCATCTCTTTATACTATTATTTACTTATTGTTAAAGCAATGTTTATCAATAAAAGCGAGACTCCGATTGCTTCTTTCAAAACCGATACATTAAGCAGGATTGGCTTGGTTTTATGTATGATTGGTATTATGGTTTCGGGTTTTGCAAGTGTTATTTTCGAATATATCCGTACTGTAAGCTTTGGAATGTAAATGTTTCGTGCTGAAACTTGATAATAAAATTATAAGATTATGTCTCTAAATACCACAAAACATATTGTTGAAGAAATAAACGGTGTTCGTTGCAGCATTGTTGAACCTGGATGTTCAAAGGAAAGGGCTGATTTTCTTACAACCTTGCTTCAATTCAATAAATATGAAGTTAAAACTGAAGAAAAAGCCCAGGAAGGTGCTGTTTCTGTATATAAAGTCGGAGTGACGGATGTTACCTTTAATGCTGTTCTGAAAGTATATGAAAAGTCATTAAAAAGGGAAGACGGGCATGTTGTAACGCCTGCATACTGGGATCAGAAGACTGAACAAACGAATATCCCTTATTGGCTTGTAAAATAATTTATTGAAAAAATATAAAAAACCGGGAAATTAATTCTTACAGAATAATCTTCCGGTTTTTTTATGCCGTTTTATTTGGAAATAGGCTGAGCGTATGCCAGCACATCTTTTCCGTATATTTCTTTCCCGCAGAGGATAATCAGTCTCTCCAGAACATTCCTGAATTCCCTGATATTACCTGTCCAGTTGATTTTTTGAAGTTCGGCAATGGCATCGGGATTTATTGCTTTTTTAGTCATCCCGTATTCGGCGCAGATTTCATTCAGAAAATGATCCGCCAGGATTGGAATATCTTCAATTCTTTCGTTTAAGGTAGGAACATCAATGAGGATAACGCTAAGCCGGTGGTAAAGATCTTCGCGGAAATTGTGGTTTTCAATTTCTGTTTTAAGGTCTTTGTTGGTGGCTGCAACTATCCTGACGTCAACGTCAATATCTTTATCGCTGCCCACGCGGGATATCTTGTTCTCCTGCAAAGCCCGAAGAACTTTGGCCTGGGCAGAAAGGCTCATATCCCCGATTTCATCCAGGAAAAGTGTGCCTCCGTTGGCCTGTTCGAATTTGCCGATGCGTTGTTTAATGGCTGAAGTAAAGGCTCCTTTCTCGTGTCCAAAAAGTTCACTTTCAATTAATTCAGAAGGAATGGCTGCGCAGTTGACTTCAACAAAGGGCTGATTTGCCCTGTGGCTCTTTTCGTGCAGCCAGCGGGCAACCAATTCTTTGCCTGTGCCGTTTTTGCCGGTAATCAGAACTCTGGCATCGGTTGGCGCCACACGGTCAATAAGTTCCTTTACTTTATTGATGGCTTCCGAATTCCCCACAATTTCAAAAGTTTTGTTGACCTTGCGTTTCAGTACTTTTGTTTCGCTCAACAGCTGGGTTTTATCCATCCCGTTGCGGATAGTGATCAACAGACGGTTCAGGTCCAACGGCTTTTCAATGAAATCGAAAGCTCCTTTTTTGATACATTCAACTGCCGTATCTATATTGCCGTGGCCAGAAATCATGATCACCGTCGTTTCCCGGTCACTTTCCATGATTTTATCGAGCACTTCAATTCCGTCCATCTTGTCCATTTTGATGTCGCAAAGCACAACATCGTAACTGTTTTTGTTGAAGATATCTAAACCTTCCACCCCGTCGCAAGCTATATCAACCAGGTAATGTTCGTATTCAAGGACTTCTTTCAAAGTGTTCCGGATACTTTTTTCGTCATCAATTACTAATATGCTAGCCATTTCAATAATTTATACAATAAAACTATTCCTTATATAACAAGGCTAAAATTAAAAATGTTCATGCAAAGTTATAAACAAACCCTGTCAGAAGCAACTGCAAAATAAATCAACCTGATCTTTACCAGCCCAGTTTTTCTTTGATGGCTTTTGACAATTCGCGGGCAATTAATTCATGTTGGGCTTCATCCGGATGGTTTCCACAGCCGGAATTAAGTTTGTTGGTCAAGATAACCTGATATACTTTGCTGTCGTTCTTTTCAGCATTCATCGTATGAACGATTGTGCTCAGGCATTTCTTCTGAAACTGGAGAAGGGCATCATCACTCATGGGACTAGTCAGGCAGAAAATTGCTGCATGAGGATATTTTGCCCTGATGGACAGGATGAATTCGACATATTTTGAGCAGAATACGGACGAATCGATAATCCCGTCGTTTTGTCCCAGACAGATGGTGACTAAGTCCGGGATATAGCTGGAGAAATCCCATTTAGCCGAAGAGGGATTTTCAAGGAAAGTCCTGTCGTAAACATCGGGCATAGTGACGGGCATGTTGCAGCAGCTGTGTACCAGTCCGATTCCCGACCAGGAAGTAAGCTGCCATTGGGCATTGAGCTTGCGGGCAGTAACGGCTCCGTACGACATATACGCCTTGTTGGTGATATTCCAGTTGTCACCGGTGCCTTGTTCGCATAATCCGGCAATCATTTTGGCACCACAGGTGATTGAATTTCCATAGCACTCAATCTTTCTCACCTGTTTTTGGGCCATTGGCAAAAGCCTTTTACATCTGAATCCTTTAAATTCGAGCCATCCTATAGCTGCTTCCGTATCTTTGCATATCAGGATGGTGTGGGTTTTATTCGCCAAACCTTCGGCAACCCTCATGATTCCATTTTCTACTTTTATCCTTTTTGCGGGGCCATTGTCGACTACCACTTCAATGTAATTGTGGTTATTTGGATCGGATAGTTCTATGTCACACAAAGTACCGGTAAATTTTGCCTGAATATATACCCCGGGTGATGAAAACCGGGGACAGGCTTTATTACTGAAATCTATTCTTCCTGTATATTGGATATTAGAATTATTAGCAGGAATAAGAGGATAAGTGATTGAGCCCTTGGGTTTACCTGCAGATTTACCCTGTTGGCTGATTTGCGATTGAGCCGAAATTGTTTGTAGTAATATGATTAAAGTTATGCCAATTGACTTAAGGTATCCTGAACAAATTAAATTTCTCATGGTTATAAATTTTAAATTAAGGTTAAAATTCAAAAAATTAAAGTTATTAAATATTTTGCACGTTTTTGTTTTTTGATAGAGACAAAGGGCTTCATCTTTAAGGCAATTAACTGGATTTTAGAAGAAGATCATATCAAAATAAGTAAGGAAAAAATAATAAATTTTTACTTGTATTTACAAGTTGAATAATGTACATTTGGCCGGAATTATTTTGGCAAGGAAGATCTTAAAAATTTAAACTAAAATATATGGCAATACCTGTAATTATGCCCCGGCAGGGACAATCAGTTGAGACTTGCGTCATTACCCAGTGGAATAAGCAGGTTGGTGATGAAGTAAAAAAAGGCGATGTGCTTTTTTCTTATGAAACCGATAAGGCATCTTTTGAGGAGGAAGCTAAAGCCGACGGCCAATTATTGGCAATCTTTTATAATGAAGGAGATGAAGTTCCTGTACTGACCAATGTGGCAGTATTAGGTAAGGCAGGCGAAAATATTGAAGAATTTCGTGCTGGTAAAAGTACCGCAGCTCCTGTTGCTGAAGAGCAAAAACCAGCCGCTCATGTGGCTGAACCTGCAAGTCAGTCAGCTCCGGTGACAGAAAGTGTAGAAGCTGAACCTTTAACCGGTGAAATAAAAATATCTCCCCGTGCCAAACATTTGGCAGAAAAGCTTGGAGTTCCGGTTTCAAAATTGCAGGGCAGCGGCCCTGAAGGCAGGGTGATCGAACATGATGTCGAGGCTTATGCAAAATCCGGGGCCCTGATGACCCCTCTTGCTGCTGAGATGGCTGCCGATAAAAACCTTCAGCCGGGTGCAGCTTCCGGTTTAGGCGGCAGAACATTGAGTTTCGACCTTGTCGAAACAGCCAATATTTATTCCGAAGATTCCGAGGTGAAGAAGTTAAGCAATATGCGTAAGATCATTGCCAAGGCCATGTACGAATCTATTCAGAATTCCGCACAGCTTACCCACCACATGGGCGCAGATGTCAGGAAGCTTCTTGATTTCCGTAAAAAAGTCAAGGCTGCCATGGATAAAGGCAGTACAGACAACATCACGCTTAACGATATGGTTTGTTATGCTGTGATCAAAGCATTGAAGAAAAATCCTGAAGCCAATGCTCATTTTCTGGGCGACAGCATTCGTACATTCAATAAAGTCCACCTGGGAATTGCCGTTGATACGCCACGTGGTTTAATGGTTCCTGTTGTACGGAATGCCGATGACCTGTCACTCAAAGGACTGTCTTCACAACTTAAGGCCTTGGCCGAAAGTTGCAAGAAAGGCAATGTCAATCCTGAGTTGCTTGCCAGCACCGCAGCTTCATTTACAGTATCCAATTTAGGTAACTATGGCGTTGAATTGTTTACTCCTATCATCAATTTACCGCAGGTGGCTATTTTAGGGGTCAACACAATTGTCAACCGTCCGGCGGATTTAGGAAACGGAGTCTTTGGTTTTGTTCCTTACATGGGACTTTCGCTTACTTACGATCATCGTGCTATTGATGGCGGTCCTGCTACTCTTTTCCTTAGGGAAATTAAGATGCAGATCGAGAACTGGAATGAAACTTTGTAATTAAGTAAAATATAAACTTATAACTGAATGTTTGATTTAGCGATAATAGGAGCAGGGCCTGCCGGATATGTGGCTGCAGAGCGCGCCGGACAAAAAGGGCTGAGTGTGGTCCTTTTTGATAAAAACAAATTAGGCGGTGTTTGCTTAAACGAAGGATGTATTCCTACAAAAACCTTGTTATATACTGCAAAACTGTATGATCATGCCAGGGAAGGCGAGAAGTATGGAATAAGTTGCAAGGAAGTAAGTTTTGATTTTGCCAAGATCATGCAGCGCAAGAACAAGGTGGTAAAACGCCTGGTTGCCGGTGTTGGCGCCGCCATGAAGAAATATAACGTGGAAGTGGTTTTCGCACCTGCTACAATTCAGGGTAAATCATCTGACGGCAGTATTAATATCACTGCCGGCGAACAAAATTATTCCTGCAAAAATCTTCTGATTGCCACCGGTTCGGAAACTTTTATTCCGCCTATCAAAGGGCTGAACAGGGATGAAATACTCACCAACCGCGAAATTCTCGAGCTGGATGCTGTTCCTCAGACTCTTACGATTATTGGAGGAGGTGTCATCGGAATGGAGTTCGCCAGTTTCTTCAGCAGCATGGGATGTAAAGTATCGGTGGTTGAAATGATGCCGGAAATCCTGCCGGGAATAGACAGCGAAATGAGCGTGCTTCTTCGTCAGGGATATGCTAAAAAAGGCGTTTCTTTCTATCTTGGTTCAAAAGTGACTGAAATCAAAGGAAATGAGGTCTTTTTCGAGAAAGACGGAAAGACACAAAGCATTACCGGAGAAAAATTGCTGATGAGCGTTGGCCGCAGGGCGGTTACCAAAGGATTTGGACTGGAAAATCTTGGCGTTGAGCTCAACCGGGGTGGAATAAAGATTGACAATCATTGCCAGACCAATATCCCCAATGTTTATGCAGCTGGAGATGTCACCGGTTTTTCATTGTTGGCTCATACGGCCAGCAGGGAAGGTGAAGTGGTGGTGAACAATATTTGTGGCCAGGCCGATACCATGCGTTACGATGCTGTGCCGGCTGTGGTTTACACCAATCCGGAGATTTCGAGTGTGGGGCTGACGGAGGAACAGGCAAAACAAAAGAATATTAAATATAAAATAAGGACATTGCCGATGGCTTTTGCAGGTCGTTTTCTTGCCGAGAATGAAGGCGTCAATGGCTTTGCAAAAGTGCTGGTAGGAGAGAAATATGGAGAAATATTGGGGGTACATATTATTGGCAATCCAAGTTCAGAACTCATTTACGGAGCTGCCATGATGATTGAGGCCCAACTAAGGGTGAAAGATGTGTCCCAGGTAATATTCCCCCATCCTACAGTATCCGAGATACTTAAAGAGACCATGTTTGCTTTTAATGAATAGTTTTACTGAAATTACGTAGAAAAAATAATTTTTACATTATGCCTAAAATTCAATTTGTAGATCCTTTAAAAACCAGGGAAAAAGGTGAAATAACCTTTGGAACTATTCCGGTTTGCCAGTACAATAAAAGTATTGAGGATGAAAAGAATAACTTTTCAACAGAAGATTTTATAAGAATTTATCATGATATGTCGGTGATCCGGGAATTTGAAACCATGATCAACCAGATCAAGATTGCCGGCGAATACAATGGTGTTAAATATACCCATCCGGGTCCTGCCCACTTATCCATCGGACAGGAAGCCTCAGCTGTAGGTATGGCCTACAATCTAACCGTTGATGATTATATTTTCGGTTCCCACCGTAGCCATGGAGAAATTTTGGCTAAAGGCTTATCCGCTATTCATCAATTGTCCGATAACCGCCTGATGGAAATCATGTCGGGTTTCTTTGGAGGAAATGCCCTTCACGTTGTTGAGAAAGAACATAAAGGGACAGTAAAAGAACTGGCCATTAAGTTTTTGTTATATGGTACCTTATCGGAGATTTTTGCCCGTGAAAATGGATTCAATAAAGGTTTGGGCGGGTCAATGCATGCCTTTTTCACTCCGTTTGGCGTTTATCCCAATAATGCCATTGTTGGTGGTTCTGCGGATATTTCTACAGGTGCTGCTTTGTATAAAAAAGTAAACAGAAAGCCGGGTATCGTAGTGGCCAATATCGGAGATGCTTCACTGGGTTGCGGCCCTGTTTGGGAAGCAATGGCTTTTGCCACGATGGATCAGTTTACCAAACTCTGGGATGGAGAATACCGCGGTGGTTTGCCAATCATCTTCAATTTCATGAACAACCAGTACGGGATGGGCGGACAGACCCGTGGTGAAACTATGGGATATGATATGCTTGCACGTTTTGGTGCCGGTGTAAATCCTGAAATGATGCATTCTGAAAGGGTTGATGGTTATAATCCCTTAGCCGTTATTGATGCCTTCAAACGTAAAAAGAAGATTCTTGAAGAAAAACATGGCCCGGTTTTAATGGATACCATCACATACCGCGTTAGCGGGCATTCACCTTCCGACGCTTCATCCTACCGTACCAAGGAAGAAATTGAAGCATGGCAAAATGCTGATTCTATCATTGATTTTGGAAATAATCTGGCTGAGGCTGATGTTGCATCTGCTGCCCAGTTAGACGAAATCAGGGCAGAAATAAAAGAACAATTGACCCGGACCTTGAAATTGGCCATCAATGATGAAATTTCTCCAAGGCTGAACCTGGATAAGAACCCTGAAGCTATTGGGGATATGATGTTTTCAAATGGTTCGGTTGATAAAATGGAAAGCCGTGAACCGGAAGTATTGATGCCTCTTAGTGAAAATCCAAGGGTTAAGGCCATCAAAAATAAGGAGCGTTTTGCTTTCGACAAGGATGGAAAACCATTTTCTAAGGTTAAAACTTTCCAGCTGAGAGATGGTATTTTTGAAGCTATTATTGACCGGTTTTATAAGGATCCTACTCTGGTTGCTTATGGAGAGGAAAACCGCGACTGGGGCGGTGCATTTGCTGTATATCGCGGGATGACCGAAGCTCTTCCTTATCATCGTTTGTTTAATTCGCCTATTTCAGAAGGTGCCATAGTTGGAACAGCCATAGGTTATGGAATGGCAGGTGGAAGGGCTATTGCCGAAATCATGTATTGCGATTTTCTGGGCCGTTGCGGTGATGAAGTATTCAATCAGCTTCCTAAATGGCAGGCCATGAGCGGTAATGTAATTAAAATGCCTGTAGTTATCCGTGTTTCTGTAGGTTCAAAATATGGAGCCCAGCATTCGCAGGATTGGTCTTCGTTGGTGGCACACATTCCCGGACTTAAAGTTGTGTTCCCCGTTACTCCTTACGACGCAAAAGGTCTGATGAATTCGGCATTACAGGGTACCGATCCGGTTATTTTCTTTGAAAGCCAGAGGATTTACGACATAGGTGAAATGTTCCATAAGGAAGGTGTTCCCGAAGGATATTATGAAATTCCAATAGGTGAACCTGATGTTAAACGTGAAGGTAAGGATATCACCATACTTACGATTGGTTCTACTTTGTATACGGCTTTAAAAGCTGCCGATATTCTCAAAGAGAAATATGGTATGGAAGCCGAAATTATTGATGCCCGTAGTCTGGTTCCGTTTAACTATGATTTGGTTATTGAATCGGTTAAAAAGACAGGAAAAATATTGTTGGCCAGTGATGCCACCACGCGCGGTTCCTATTTGAATGACCTTGCTGCAAATATTACAGAATTGGCATTTGATGAACTGGATGCTCCTGTAGTGGTTTTGGGTTCAAGGAATTGGATAACCCCTGCTCACGAAATGGAAAAATATTTCTTCCCGCAGCCTGATACCATTATCGATGCAATTCATGAGAAAATCATTCCTTTAAAAGGACATACGGCAAAAAATAATTTTACCAGGAATGAGCATTTGAGACGCAGCCGTATGGGAGTTTAAGATGATAATAAGATTGATTAGTTGGTTTTAAAAAAAAATGGCGGGTTTTGCCCGCCATTTTTTTAAACACATTTGAAATAATTATTATTGGCTAAAGATTAATTTTCAATATATTTTTTGATTTTTTTGTCACCCATCCATACAATTTCATTGGTTTCCAAATCGGTCATTTCCAGATCTATCTGGTAATAAACCACTTTCTGGTTATTGTATGTATCAACGATAGAATTGATGGTGCCTTGCATAATATAATCTGCACCCAACTCACGTCCCCATTTTTTTATGGTTTCTGCTGATGAAAATTGTTGCTGATTGGCTCTTTCAGTCCTTAATTCTTCGCGTTTATCACCAGCCTGAACCAATCTGACAGAGCCATTGCGGATTATCGCTTTTTCAATGTCTTTGATGAATGTCTCAGCATCAATGTGCTCATAGCTTTTGTTTTTAACCAGTCCTACAACTATCACCGGCCTTGTACCATTGTGCCTTTGTTCGAACATGGGCAGCCATTTTTCACCCAAAACCTGATCGGTTAAGGCATCTGCCGACATCCGGGAGTCGCTGTCGTTCCACCTTCCGCTTAAGTCTATTTGCTCATCGGTATTGACCCTTTGAACCGTATGCCGTGGACTTGTGGAATAGCAGGAAGTCAATAAAAATGCCAGGGCAAAAACTATTGAAGTATTTAGTATTTTTTTCATGATTCAAAAAATAAGGTATCTATTTTAACATAGCAATAATTGTACCAAAAAGGGGAAATTGCTTGCAATTTCCCCTTTTTTTTAAAGTATTTTTTAAGCTTAGCTGATTTTTAAATCTGCAATAATATTTTTGATTCTTTCAGCGAGCAGGTCATCAACTTTTTGAAAATCATCTTTGTTGGCCAGCTTTTCTTTTACACTGAAATAAAATTTGATTTTAGGCTCTGTTCCTGAAGGCCTGATGGAAATCTTTGAACCATCTTTCAGGAAAAATTGAAGCACATTGGAGACAGGTAATGTGATATCGTTGGGTGTGCTTAATTTCCCATAAGATAAGTGTTTCAGGTAATCATTGATCAGCATTACTTCAGAATTATTGATGAAAGAAGGAGGATTATTCCTGAACCTTTCCATCATCTTTTGGATTTCTTCCGCTCCGCTTTTACCCTGGCGCACAATAGAAATAAGAGATTCTTTGTAAAATCCATATTCCACATAAATATCAACCAAAACATCCCAGAGTGTTTTCCCATTTTCTCTGGCCCAGGCAGCTGTTTCAGCAACCAAGGCACAGGTCATTACGGCATCTTTATCCCTGACAAAATCGGCTGCCAAAAATCCATAACTTTCTTCTCCTCCGCCAATAAAATCTTTGTTCTCTTTTTCGTTTTGCTGGATGGTATCTGCGATATATTTGAAACCTGTCAATACGTCAAAATATTCGACCTTGTATTTTTTTGCAATATCCGCTATAAGGTCTGTAGTGACAATGGTTTTGACAATATATTGATTGCCATTGAGAATCTTTTTGGAAGCCCTGCAGGAAATAAGGTAATTGATCAACAAGGTAGCTGTCTGGTTGCCATTCAGCAGGACAAATTGTCCGTCTTTATTTTTCACTGCCACTCCAACCCGGTCAGCATCGGGATCGCTGGCTAAAACCAGATCCGCATCCGTTTCTTTTGCTTTTTCCAAAGCCAAGTCTAATGCTGCATGTTCTTCGGGATTAGGAGATTTAACCGTGGGGAAGTTCCCGTCGGTAACATCCTGTTGAGGAACATGGATTACATTTCTGAACCCAAACTTTTCTAAAATCTTAGGAATAAGCTTGACCCCACTGCCATGTAAAGGAGTATAAACGATTTTCAGGTCGTTGTTTTTCTTTATCAGTTCTGGAGAAATTGACAAAGTTTTAATTTTATCTGTATAGATTTCATCAATTTCTTCACCAATAATTTCAATTTTATCTTTATTCCCATCTAACCTGACCTGATCGATATTTTTGATCTTCTTAACCTCTTCAATGATGTTCTTGTCATGAGGGGCAATAATTTGTCCCCCATCATCCCAATATACTTTATATCCGTTGTATTCCTTGGGGTTATGGGAAGCCGTAATTACAATCCCACTTTGACATTTAAGGTATCTGACCGTAAAAGAAAGTTCAGGAGTCGGACGAAGCGAATCGAACAGAAACACCTTTATACCATTGGCCGATAATATTTTTGCAGCTGTTTCGGCAAACAACTTGCTGTTATTCCGGCTATCATGGGCAATTGCAACTTTTATTTCCGGAAGTTTTGAAAACTGCTGTTTTAAATAATTGCATAATCCCTGAGTGGCCATTCCTACCGTATAAATATTCATGCGGTTTGTACCAACCCCCATGATACCGCGTAATCCACCAGTACCGAATTCCAAATCGCGATAAAACGATTCGTTTAACTCCGCGGGATTTTTTAATAGCTTTCTAACTTCCTCTTTAGTTTTTTCGTCAAAATTCCCTTCAAGCCACAGCTTTACTCTTTCATCTACTGAGCTGTTATTTTCTCCCTTTCCCATAATATCTTATTTCGTTTCGTAACCTAAGCGTTTCATGCAATCTTTTAAACTGTCTTTCCAATATGGAATGCCAAATCCAAAGGTGGATTTTATTTTATTTTTATTCAGTACACTGAAGGAGGGCCTTTTGACCGGTGTGGGGAAATCTTTGGTTTCTATTGGATTCACTTTGCAGCGAAGCGAAGACATTTTCATAATTTCCCATGCAAAATCATACCAACTACAAACTCCTTCATTTGAAAAATGAAAAACCCCTGGAACAAAATTACTATTTTTTTCCTCAAATGAATCAATAATTTTAAGTATTACATTAGCCAAATCGTGTGCGTATGTCGGCGTACCTACCTGGTCAAAGACCACATTGATTTCTTTCCGTTCATGTCCCAATTTCAACATGGTTTTAACGAAGTTATTTCCATAGGGGGAATATAGCCATGAAGTACGAAGGATGAGTCCTGTCCCTGATTTTAGAACTTCCTTATCGCCATTTAATTTGGTTTGCCCGTACACAGAAGATGGATTGGTGGGATGGTCTTCACTATAAGGAGTGCAGGATTCTCCACTGTAAACGTAGTCGGATGAAATGTGGATCAACCGGATATTTTTCTTTTTAGAAAGTTCGGCCAGATATTTTACTGCTGTATAATTGAGCAGATTAGCCATGTGTTTCTCGCTTTCTGCCTTATCTACTGCTGTAAATGCCGCACAATTAACGATATACTGTACGGGATGCCCATCCACGAATCTTTCTAATTCTTTTGAATTTGTAATATCCAGGGTATCAACATCCGTATATATAAAATCGAATTGAGGGTAATAGGTTGATAATTCATGTATTTCGGTTCCTAATTGTCCGTTTGAACCTGTAACCAATATTTTAATCATAATTGTCCATAAATAAAATTTATTTCTGCTTCATCAAAGGGAGGCAATACATTGTCTTTTGCAGCAACCAGGGGTTTTATTCCTTCAAGCCCCCAGTCAATATTTAATTTTTTGTCGCTATATAATATTCCTCTTTCTGCTTTCGGGGTATAGAGGTTATCCACTTTGTAAAAGAATACTGCTGTTGGGCTGAGCACAGAAAATCCATGGGCAAAGCCTCTGGGAATAATTAATTGTCTTTTGTTCTCAGCAGAAAGTTCAACTTTTATCCATTTTCCAAAACTGGGGGATCCTTTCCGCAAATCGACGGCCACATCAAATACACGTCCTTCCAGTATTCTCACGAGCTTTGTCTGGGAATAGGGCGCCAATTGGTAATGTAGCCCTCTGAGTACTCCGTAGCTTGATTTGGATTGATTATCCTGTACAAACTTATAATTCAATCCTTCTTCTGCTAATGCTTTCTCATTGTAACTTTCATAGAAATAACCCCTTTCATCTTCAAAGACTTTAGGCTCAATAATCAGCACATCAGGTATTTCCGTTTTTATAATCTTCATAAAAGAATAATATTTTAAAAAGTACGTATTTTTTCATTTGCTATCTGGATCAGATATTGTCCATATTCATTTTTTTTCAAAGATTCAGCCAGTTTTAGCAGTTGCTCCTTATTGATATAGCCGTTTCTGTAAGCAATTTCTTCCAGGCAGGCGACCATTAGCCCTTGTCTTTGCTGAAGGGTGGCAATGAAGTTTGAAGCTTGCAGCAGGCTGTCGTGGGTACCTGTATCCAACCAGGCAACTCCCCGGCCCAGCAAATGTACTTTGAGTCTGCCTTCATTCAGAAACAGACGGTTCAGGTCGGTTATTTCAAGTTCTCCCCTTGGTGAGGGTTTTAATGTCTTTGCTTTGGCCACTACATCATTGCTGTAATAATATAAGCCGGTAACCGCATAATTGGAACGTGGATTTTGTGGTTTTTCCTCAAGGCTCAGGACATTCCCCGATTCATCAAACTCAACTACTCCATAGCGCTCAGGATCATTTACATAATATCCGAAAACAACGGCACCATCCTGTAATTTGGCAGTATTTTT
This sequence comes from Bacteroidota bacterium, assembly GCA_030706565.1. Lineage (NCBI taxonomy): Bacteria > Pseudomonadati > Bacteroidota > Bacteroidota bacterium. The sequence continues at coordinate 19,042 of JAUZOH010000002.1, forward strand.
CAGTACACCTCCAAAACCATGGCCATAAAAGATATTATCCCCCAAAACCAGGCAAACATTATCTTTACCTATAAAATCTTCGCCAATCAAAAAAGCCTGAGCTAAGCCATCGGGAGAGGGTTGTATGGCATAGGAGATTTTTAATCCAAGCTGGCTGCCATCCAGAAGCAATTCTTCATACAAATGAATTTCTTTGGGCGTTGAAATGATCAATATCTCTTTTATCCCCGACAACATCAGGTTTGACAGGGGATAATAGATCATGGGTTTATCATAAACCGGGATGATTTGTTTGGAGATGCTTTTGGTGATAGGGTATAGCCTGGTACCAGAACCTCCGGCTAAAATGATTCCTTTCATGTTGTTAATTGGTTTTCTGTTCTAATTTACCTTTAAAGTAGGAGATGGTTTTGATTAATCCCTCTTCCAGAGGGATTTTAGGTTCCCAGTTGTTTAGCTTTTGTTTGGCCAGGGTGATATCTGGTTTACGTTTCAACGGATCATCGGAAGGTAAAGGTTCAAAAACAATTTTTGATTTTGAATGACACAATTCTATGATCTTTTCGGCCAGTTCTATCATGGAGTATTCGCCGGGGTTTCCAATGTTTACGGGGCCTATAAAATCCTCCCCGGTATTCATCATACGGATCATGCCTTCAACCAGGTCGTCCACATATTGAAAGCTGCGGGTCTGATGCCCGTCCCCGTATACCGTGATGTCCTTGTCCTGTAATGCCTGCATAATGAAATTGGAAACCACCCGGCCATCGTTGGGATGCATTCTGGGGCCATAGGTGTTGAATATCCTGATGATTTTTATCCGGACATTATTCTGGTGATGATAATTCATGAAGAGGGATTCGGCACAGCGCTTGCCTTCATCGTAACAGGAACGTACCCCGTTGGGATTGACATTGCCCCAGTAACTTTCAACCTGCGGATGTATGGCGGGATCTCCATAAACTTCACTGGTGGATGCCTGTAATATTTTGGCCCTGGTACGTTTGGCCAGACCCAGCATATTGATGGCTCCCATCACCGAAGTCTTGATGGTTTTTATCGGGTTGTACTGATAATGTATTGGCGATGCGGGACATGCCAGGTTGTAGATTTCGTCAACCTCTATATAAAAGGGCATAGTGACATCATGGCGAATCAATTCAAAATAAGGATTTTTCAACAGAGGAATAACATTGTTTTTTGAACCGGTAAAGTAGTTGTCCAGACAAATTACCTCATTGCCTTCATCCAGTAATCTTTCACATAAATGTGAACCAATAAAACCGGCACCTCCGGTGACTAATATCTTTTTCATTTGTTTTTAAACATTATATATATGTCCTGGAAATCTTGTTTAATTTTTTGCCGTGAGCGAAGGCCTTCTTCCTATGCTGTAATAGGAAAACCCGCTTTCAAGCAATTCGGCTGAATCATAAATATTCCTTCCGTCAAAGATGACTTTTGATTTTAACAGCCTTTCCATTACTTTCAGGTTGGGAACCCTGAATTCGGGCCATTCTGTGATCACAATAAGACCATCAGCATCGATCAATGCATCATAAGGATCGATGGCATATTCGATTTTGCTGCCTATTCTTCGCTTGCACTCATCCATGGCTACCGGATCATAAGCTTTTACACTGGCTCCTGCCCTGGTTAATTTATCAATGATTGACAATGATGGTGCTTCCCGCATATCATCTGTCTGCGGTTTAAATGATAATCCCCAAAGTGCAAATTTTTTCCCTGCCAAGTTTTTTCCGTAATGAGAAACTATCTTGTCGAAAATGATGACCTTTTGTTTTTCGTTTACATTTTCTACTGCCTGTAAGATATTCAGGGTGAAGTTATTCTTTTTTGCGGTATTGATTAAGGCCTTTACATCCTTTGGAAAACAGGAACCTCCATAGCCTGCGCCGGGATAGATGAATTTATTTCCTATGCGGGCATCACTGCCAATACCCAGGCGGACCATGTTGACATCAGCTCCCAGCAATTCACATAGATTGGCTATTTCGTTCATGAAACTGATTTTGGTGGCCAGCATAGAATTGGCTGTATATTTGGTCATTTCAGCCGAAGGAATATCCATAAACAACAAGGGATGTCCGTTGAGCAGGAATGGCTTGTACAACTTGCTTAAGGTTTTTTGGGCCGTATCCGATTCCACCCCAATTACAATACGGTCGGGTTTGAGAAAGTCATCGATGGCATTGCCTTCCTTTAAAAATTCAGGATTGGAGGCCACATCAAAGGGGACATTCATTTTTCTCTTAGTTAACTCTGCCTGGACGGCCGCTTTAACTTTTTGGGCCGTACCAATAGGTACTGTACTTTTGGTCACAACAACCAGGTAATGGTCAAGATTTTGCCCAATTTCCCTGGCTACTCCCAGGACATATTTCAAATCGGCACTGCCGTCTTCATCGGGCGGGGTTCCTACCGCAATAAAGACTGCTTCTGCTCCAACCAAACTTTCTCCCAGGTTGGTGGTAAACGACAATCTCCCTTTTTCGACATTCCTTTTTATCATTGTATCCAGGCCAGGCTCATAAATAGGAACAATCCCTTGATGCAACTTTTCTATTTTTCCCTTATCAATATCAACGCAAGTTACATCAATTCCCGTCTCGGCAAAGCAAGTCCCCGAAACCAAACCCACATAACCTGTTCCTACAATAGATATTTTCATGATTTATCTGGTTTTGCATTTTTTCATTTAACAATACGACAAGTTTTTTCAATTAAGTAGCAAAAATAAATCTTATACTTTAAATATGCTTTAAAAAATGAAAGATTTTAAGAAAGTTGATTTTACAACAATTAAAATTAATACATTTAATTTAAAATCCTTATTTTATTAAACAACAGTAAATAAAATAGTTGCGATTTTATGATTTATAACATTATTCAGAATTTGCCCGGAGAGGCTTTAACTTAAAAGAAATAAAACTATTACATGAATATTTTTCATAACTTTAATAGTTTAAATAAAAAATAATGTATTTTTGCACCTTGAATTAAAAAAATAATGTCTAACTTATTAATTATTAATTTATTTTAAATGGTTGAACAAGAAAATAAACCTGAAGAAGTAGTTGATGGTGCGAATGTAGCGAAAGATGCTGCTAAAATCAACAATGAAGAAGTGAAAAATGTTTCTGAGTCTGAAGAAGAAGGGGCTGAAGAAGAGCTTAATCTGGTTAAAAAACCGGTTGAAGAGGAATTCGATTGGAGTCTTTTCACAGATAAAAAAGGAACTTCCTATCCTGCTGATGAAAAGGCAAAATTTGAAGAAATGTACGCTCAGACTTTATCCACTATTGCTGAGAATGAAGTTATTGAAGGTGCTGTTATCTCTATGAATAAAAGAGAAGTGGTGATCAATATCGGCTATAAATCTGAAGGTGTTGTTAGTCTGAATGAATTTCGTTACAATCCCGACTTGAAAGTGGGTGACAAAGTTGAAGTCTACGTTGAAAGTCAGGAAGATAAAAAAGGTCAGCTGATCCTTTCTCACAAGAAAGCCAGAGCAATGCGTTCATGGGACAGAGTGAACGAAGCTCTCGAAAAAGACGAAATCATCAAAGGATATATCAAATGCCGTACTAAAGGCGGTATGATCGTTGATGTATTCGGTATTGAAGCTTTCCTCCCCGGTTCACAAATTGATGTGAAACCTATCCGTGATTACGACATGTATGTTGATAAAACCATGGAATTTAAAGTGGTTAAAATCAACCATGAATTTAAAAATGTTGTTGTATCTCATAAAGCGCTTATCGAAGCTGAGCTTGAACAACAGAAGAAAGAAATTATCTCTAAACTTGAAAAAGGACAGGTTCTTGAAGGAACTGTTAAAAATATCACCTCTTACGGAGTATTTATTGACCTGGGCGGCGTAGACGGTTTGATCCATATTACCGACCTTTCCTGGGGCAGGGTAAATCATCCTGAAGAAGTGGTTCATCTGGACCAAAAACTGAACGTTGTAATTCTTGATTTTGATGATCAGAAAAAACGTATCGCTCTTGGCTTGAAACAATTGACTCCTCATCCTTGGGATTCATTGGATCCGAATTTGAAGGTGGGTGATAAAATAAAAGGTAAAGTAGTTGTTCTGGCCGATTATGGTGCATTTGTTGAAATTGCTCCCGGTGTTGAAGGACTTATCCATGTTTCTGAAATGTCATGGTCACAGCACCTGAGAAGTGCCCAGGAATTCCTGAAAGTTGGGGATGTTGTGGAGGCTGTTATCCTTACCCTCGACCGCGAAGAAAGGAAGATGTCTCTTGGCATGAAACAACTCAAACCGGATCCATGGCAGAATATCGAAGAAAAATATGCAGTGGGCAGCAAACATACCGCTAAGGTTCGCAACTTCACCAATTTTGGTGTTTTTGTTGAAATCGAAGAAGGTATTGACGGCCTGATCCATATTTCTGATTTGTCCTGGACAAGGAAGATCAAACATCCGGCTGAATTTACTTCCATAGGTGCCGATATTGATGTAGTGGTTCTGGAAATCGATAAGGATAACCGCAGATTAAGCCTGGGCCATAAACAACTGGAAGAAAATCCCTGGGATGTCTTTGAAACAGTATTTACCATTGATTCTGTCCATGAAGGTACCATTATTGAATTGGTTGATAAAGGCGCTATTATTGCCCTGCCTTATGGAGTTGAAGGTTTTGCTACTACTAAACATCTGGTAAAAGAAGATGGAACAACGGCAAAAGTTGACGAAAAACTCCAATTCAAGGTAATTGAGTTCAACAAATCAGCTAAACGTATCATTCTTTCCCATACCAGAACTTTCGAAGACGCTAAAAAAGCTGAAGAGATTTCTGAAAGAAAAGAAAAGGAAGCTAATATTAAGAAAGTCACCAAGAAGATTAAAAATAATATAGAAAAGACTACTCTGGGTGATATTCCTGATTTGGCTGCCTTGAAGACAGAAATGGAAGAAAACGAAAAAAAAGCTGAAGCTGAAGCAGAAAAAGATAAAAAAGATCAGGAAAAATAGTATCTTTACCAGTGAAGTTAAAAAAAGTTATTTCTCGTAAATAAATTTATAATTCAAGCTTAAATTTATTTTATATGGAATTCAATATAAAAAAACTGGAAAATTATACTTTAATTCAAGTATTGGAAGAGAAACTGGATACTCATATTGCCCCGAACTTAAAATCTGAACTGATTCTGATTTCTGGCAATGGAGAGGAGAACATCATACTGGATTTAAGTAAATGTCGTTATTGTGATTCCTCAGGTCTGAGCGCAATTTTAGTGGCCAACAGGCTCTGCAAAAATGCGAATGGAACTTTCGTGCTCACTGGTTTAAATGATGCCGTGGAAAGGCTTATTACAATTTCGCAACTGGATACTGTTTTGAGCATTACCAACACCGTGGAAGAAGCGGTAGATATAGTTACTAAAGCTCAATAATTTAATAAGCTGAAAAATTGTCTTTTTCTGTAACAATATTGGGAAGCAGTTCTGCATTGCCTACTTCCCGGAGATTTACAAGTGCTCACCTGCTGAATGCAGATGAGCACTTTTTTTTAATTGATTGCGGCGAGGGAACTCAAATGCAATTGCGCAGGTATAATGTCCCCTTTTTGAAAATCAACCATATCTTTATCAGCCATCTGCATGGCGATCACACCTTCGGTTTAATCGGGCTGCTCTCATCTTATATCCTTCTGGAAAGGAAAAACGATTTACACATTTATGCTTACAGTGAATTAAAAAAGCTGCTCAACCCATATATCCGTTTTTACCTGAATGATATCACCTTTAAAATTATTTTTCATGACCTGGATGTCAGGAAAAACAGCGTGATCTATGAGGATAAGATCCTTACAGTAGAAACGATACCTTTAAAGCACCGGATAGAAACCTGTGGTTTTTTATTCAGGGAAAAACAAAAGGACCTTAACATCAGGAAAGAATATGTTCAGGAATATGGCTTATCCATAAAAGATATACAAAACATTAAAAAAGGTGGGGATTTTCAGTCTGACGGGGGAGAAGTTATCCCGAATAAGATACTTACCTTTCCGCCATTTCATCCGCGTAGTTACGCATATTGCTCGGATACCGTTTTTGATGAATCGGTCATCCCTTTGGTCAGTCAGGTCGACTTGCTTTATCATGAAGCTACCTATTGCAATAAAGATCTGGCAAGAGCCAGAAAAAATTATCATTCTACTTCCTCTCAGGCAGCTACCATTGCTTCTAAAGCAGGAGTAAAGAAACTTATCTTAGGCCACTTCTCAGCACGGTATAAAGATATCCTCCCTTTGCTGAAAGAAGCACAGGCCATTTTTCCCAATACTTCGGTGGTAAATGATGGCGATTGCTTTGATGTACCCCTGGAACGTGAAATTATCGGATAATTTGCATACGTTAAAATAGAAAACCCGAAGAATGGAGATTGCCGGGTTTTCTTTACTTTCTAGTCGGTGACTTCAAAATCTGATTTCTCGACTCCGCATAAGGGGCAAACCCAATCATCGGGAAGATCTTCGAAGGCTGTGCCTGGCGCAATTCCATTATCCGTATCCCCTTCTTTGGGGTCATAAATATACCCGCAAACTTTACATTTGTATTTTTTCATAGCTGAAAATTTTAGTAATCTTTGGGTAATAAAAATAAAGAAAAGATTTGAATGAATAGAGGGAAAATTGTTTTTTTACGTAATTTAACGTTATGAATGAATTTAGAACTATTGAATTGTTAAACGATTGATTATTAATTGATTGGATATGCCGGATCTGGAAAATTTACTTTCCCTTTTTATGCCAGTAAAACTGGAGGAGCTTAACAGTGAAGTTGAATTGATGAATAGGATAGATATGAAGTTCCTTTTTCCTATTAGCAAACTCGCTGGTTTTTTAAAACAGGTACAGCCTTTATATTATTCTTTATTAATTGATAACAGGAGGATTTTTAATTATCAATCGATCTATTACGATACAAGTGATTTGTTTATGTATCAATGCCATCAGAAGGGAATGCTTAACCGGTTTAAAATAAGGCGCCGTAAATACCTTGATTCACAGATTGATTATCTGGAGATCAAATTAAAAAATGATGAGGGGCGTACCATAAAAAAGCGCATTCGTTATCCAGGCGATCAGCAGAATATAGATCTGTCGGCACACCATTTCATTGCTTCCAATTCTCCTTTTAAAGCTGATCAGTTAACCCCTACCTTAGAGGTGAATTTTAAAAGGATCACTCTGGTGCATAAATCCGTTTCTGAAAGGGTTACCCTGGATTTCAACCTTTCTTTTAAAAATAAGGATGGTGAACTGGAGGTTCCAAATTTAGTGATCGCTGAAATTAAGCGTGGCACCTCTCCTGTAAATTCTGATTTTGCAGGCATATTACAAAAAAAACATATTAAATCCTCGGAAATGAGTAAATATGCCATGGGCATTGCTTTATTATCCGAGAAAAACTTTATTAAGGATAATCCCTTATTAAATCCGATTGATGATGATTAGCCCTTTTTGTTTAGCTGATATAGGAACCGCTACCGCTTTTGGCGTGAAAATAATTGATATTGATTCTTTCCTGCGGTTGTTGGTTCATTTTGCATTTAATTTTCTGGTAATACTGGTGCTGGCTAGGGTATTGTATTATCACAATTCCAGAAGGAAAGACTACCTGTTTAGTTATTTACTGATTTCGACCATTATTTTTCTGCTTTGCTATTTGTTGTCAAATGTCAAGCTTCAGCTTGGGTTTGCATTAGGCTTGTTTGCTGTTTTCGGAATTTTGCGGTACCGTACAGATGCCATTCCCATCAAAGAGATGACCTATCTCTTTGTAATCATTGGAATTTCCGTTATTAATGCCTTGTCCAGTGTAGAGATCAGTTATGCCGAACTTTTGTTTACCAATATACTGATCATTGGGCTGGCATGGTCAATGGAAAGAATATGGCTGTCGCGCCATGTAACCCGGAAAGTTGTGGATTATGAAAAGATAGAATTAATTAAGCCTGAAAACCGTAAATTCCTGATCCAGGATCTGGAAGAGCGTACAGGACTTCATATCAATAGAATTGAAATAGGTAAAATCGATTTTCTTAAGGAAACTGTCAGGATTTTGGTTTATTATTATGATGATGAAAACCGGGAATTCTCCGGAGCCGATGATCCCTTCAACCATTCGGTCAATAATGACGATGACGATGATTAATGAATTCTATCCCCGCCTGAACCGGATTGCCGACCCCAAGGCAATATATTGGCGGTGATGAATTAACCCGCTTGGGTCTATCCCTCTAAAAACAGTCTGTTTCAGTTATATTAATTATTAAATAACAGAAACAATTTGCCTAAAGACTATTTTGCAATCTATAATTCATTATCTTTGCCTGAATTTTCATAAAAGTATTCGCGATGATTAAGTTAACGTTTCCCGATAACTCTGTTAGAGAATACAATGAAGGAGTTACGGGGATTGATATTGCCAAAAGTATCAGCAACAGTTTAGCCAAAGAAGTTTTGGCTGTATCCATAAATGGAGAAGTATGGGATGCCATGAGGCCGATTAACACTGATGCTACGGTTAAATTATTCAAATGGGAAGATGACGAAGGCAAACATGCTTTCTGGCATACATCAGCTCATCTGATGGCCGAAGCTTTGGAAGCCCTTTATCCTGGTATCAAGTTCGGAATTGGACCTGCTATTGAAAACGGGTTTTATTATGATGTAGATCTGGGCGAAGGCAGAGTGATTACAGATGCCGACCTGCCTAAGGTTGAAGAAAAGATGCGTGAGCTTGTCAAGCAGAATTGCGCACTTATCCGCAGAGATATCAGCAAAGAAGATGCATTGAAATATTTCACCAAAAAAGGTGATCCCTATAAGGTTGAACTTATCACCGACTTGCAGGATGGTACAATAACCCTATACGACCAGGGCAATTTTACAGATTTATGCCGCGGGCCACATTTACCCTCCACCGGTGCGATTAAGGCCATCAAATTGCTGAGTATTGCCGGCGCTTATTGGAGAGGCGATGAAAAAAGAAAACAACTTACCCGTATTTATGGCGTCACTTTCCCCAAGCAAAAGATGCTTGAAGATTACTTGAAATTGCTTGAGGAAGCAAAACTTCGCGATCACCGGAAATTGGGTAAAGAACTTGAATTATTTACTTTTTCCGAAAAAGTGGGTGCAGGTTTGCCTTTGTGGTTGCCTCGTGGAGCTAAAGTAAGGGAAATACTTGAAAACTTTTTAAGGAAGGTACAGGATCATTATGGTTACAAGCAGGTAATTACCCCACATATCGGACAGAAAGAATTGTATGTTACCTCTGGCCATTTTGCAAAATATGGTGCAGATTCATTCCGGCCCATCACTACTCCGGTTGAAGGGGAAGTGTTTATGCTGAAACCCATGAATTGCCCCCACCATTGCGAAATTTATAAATGCAAACCCCGTTCGTACAGGGATTTGCCTGTACGTTTGGCTGAATTCGGAACGGTTTACCGTTACGAACAGAGCGGTGAGTTGCACGGATTGACCAGGGTAAGAGGCTTTACTCAGGATGATGCCCATCTTTTCTGCCGTCCTGACCAAATTAAAGAAGAAATTAATAATATCATTGATATTATTTTCCTTATTTTCAAGGCATTGAAATTTAATGAATACATTGCTCAGATTTCGCTTCGCGATCCCAATGATAAAACTAAATATATTGGAAGTGACGAAAACTGGGAGAAAGCCGAACGGGCTATTATTGAAGCTTCTGAAGAAAAAGGATTGAAAACTACTGTGGAATTGGGTGAAGCGGCTTTTTACGGTCCTAAGCTCGACTTTATGGTGAAAGATGCAATTGGACGTAAATGGCAGTTGGGTACTATCCAGGTCGATTATAATTTGCCTGAACGTTTTGGCCTTGAATATATGGGCAATGACAACCAGAAACATCGCCCGATCATGATACACCGTGCACCATTTGGTTCGATGGAAAGGTTTATCGCTGTTTTGCTCGAGCATACCGCCGGGAAATTACCACTATGGCTGTCACCCGATCAGGTGGTGATAATGCCTATCAGTGAAAAATTTAACGATTATGCCAAAAAAGTTTTATCTTTTCTAAAAAATTCCGATATTCGCACCTTCGTTGACGATAGAAATGAAAAAATCGGCAAGAAGATTAGAGACAATGAATTGATGAAGATCCCTTATTTATTGGTTGTTGGAGAGAAGGAGGAAGTTTCCGGAACTGTTTCTGTGCGTAAACAGGGAGAAGGTGATCAGGGAAGCATGAAATTCGAGGATTTTGCAAACTTTATTCAATCAGAAGTAAAAAAACAATTAGAGATCATTAATTACTAACTTTAAATTGTAAAATTGGAGGAAAGAAAATTTAACGGCGGAAGATCACCGTTCGGTCGTAGAAGGGTGAATGAAGATCAGCCTAATTTTAATATTAATAGTCAAATTAGGGCAAGGGAAGTTCGTTTGGTAGGGGATAATATCGTTCCCGAACCTGGTGTATTTACTTTGCAAGATGCTTTGAAGTTGGCGGATACTTTGGAGTTGGATTTGGTAGAAATATCACCCAAAGCCGAGCCTCCGGTGTGCAAAATTATTGATTATCAGAAATTTCTTTATCAGCTGAAGAAAAAGCAAAAGGAAATTAAAGCTAAAACCACGAAAGTGGTGGTAAAGGAAATTCGTTTCGGGCCGAATACCGATGAACATGATTATGATTTTAAACTGAAGCATGCCCTGAGTTTTCTCCAGGATGGCTTTAAGGTTAAAGCTTACGTATTTTTTAAAGGCAGGACAATTTTGTACAAAGAAAAGGGTGAAATCCTTCTTTTACGTTTTGCTCAGGATTTGCAGGAATTTGGTAAGGTTGAACAATTACCCAAACTTGAAGGAAAACGGATGTTTATGTTCATTTCACCTAAATCAGGAAAGAAGAAGAGTTAAACTATATAAATTTTACAGAATGCCAAAAATGAAGACTAATTCCGGTGCAAAGAAGAGATTTGCTTTGACTGGTACAGGTAAAATTAAAAGAAAACATGCTTTCAAAAGTCATATTCTGACTAAGAAAGAAACAAAAAGAAAAAGAAATCTGACTTATTTCAGTACGGTTGATAAAGCCGATTTGAAAAATGTAAAGGTCATGCTTTGCATGAAGTAATTAGAGATTTCATTAGTTATTAACCGAATGGGGATGCATTAAAGAGTCTGTTGGGCAGAACGCATTACATTCTAAAATTCATTTAAAATGCCAAGATCAGTTAATCACGTTGCTTCCAGAGCAAGAAGAAAGAAAGTCCTGAAACAAACCAGAGGTTATTTTGGTGCCAGGAAGAATGTGTATACCATTGCAAAAAATGCTCTTGAAAGAGGTTTAAGGTTTGCTTACAGAGACAGGAAAGATAAGAAGAGTACTTTCCGTCAAATTTGGATCGCTAGGATCAATGCTGGTGTACGGCCTTATGGTTTATCCTATTCCGTATTTATCGGAAAAATTCATAAAGCCGGTATTACCATGAATAAAAAAGTTCTTGCCGATTTGGCTATGAATAATCCTAAGGCTTTTGAAGCCATAGTCAATAAGGTAAAGACTGTTTAAGTAAACTTATTTTTTATATAGGGGGAAGCCATATGCTTCCCTTTTTTGTTAGTTTTGATTATTTCTTAAAATTTAATCTCTATGGAAATAGCATTAATCGGTTATGGCAAAATGGGCAAGGAAATAGAAGCTGTTTGCCGGGAAAGAAACCATCATGTGGCCCTCATTATTGATGTGAACAATCCAGCTGACCTGAATGCTGAAAACCTCAAAAATGTTGATGTAGCTATAGAGTTTACCACACCCCAGACTGCATATAACAATGTTCTCAAATGCTTCAGCGCAAATGTGCCCGTGGTTTGCGGAACTACCGGCTGGCTGGATAATTTCGACCATATTCAGCAAATTTGCAACGAGCAGAAACAGGGCTTTTTCTATTCGTCAAATTATAGCCTGGGAGTTAATCTATTCTTCAAACTCAATAGTGAATTAGCCAGGTTGATGAATGGCTTTGACAATTATGAGGTGAGTATGACAGAGACACACCATGTGACCAAGAAAGATGCTCCGAGCGGTACTGCTATTTCGTTGGCTAATGATATTATTAAAAATTTGGACCGGAAGAAAGAATGGAAACTTGATGAAAATGGCAAAGATATAATTTCCATTCATGCCTTCAGGGAAGGAACAGTACCCGGAATTCATACCGTGAAATATGATTCTCCGGTCGATTATATTGAAATTATCCACAGCGCAAAAAGCCGCAAAGGTTTGGCCTTTGGGGCTGTGATGGCTGCTGAATTTCTCAAGGGTAAACAGGGTATTTTCGGGATGGAAGATTTGCTTCATTTCTAAATTCAAAATAACAGTTCGCAGTGATTGCAAATACTGTCTTAATAAATAAAAAAATTGGAATTGTTTCTAAATGGCTATATCAAAATAAATAGTATTTTCGTTTTTTAAACAAACTATTTTATAATGAAAATAATTCAGAGCAAATATTTTAAATTTTCAGTTGCCACATTTTTATTTTTACTCTTTGTTATATGGGATAAAAATGCTTGGCTGCTTTTGGGTATCCCTGTTATTTTTGATTTTTATGTCAGCAAAAAAGTAAACTGGACATTCTGGAAAAAACGTGGAGTTAAGAATTCTACTTTGGTTGAATGGCTTGATGCTTTGATTTTTGCGGTGATTGTTGTGACCTTTATCAATATTTATTTTTTCCAGAATTATAAAATTCCTACCGGTTCGATGGAAAAGTCGCTACTCATTGGCGACCATCTTTATGTCAGTAAATTGACTTATGGGCCCAAAGGCATAAATACACCCTTGTCATTCCCTTTTACCCAGCACACCATGCCATTTACCACGGGTACAAAATCTTTTCTTGACTGGATTAAATGGCCTTATAAAAGATTAGCCGGCTTCAGGCATGTTAAGAATGATGATGTGGTGGTTTTTAATTTTCCTGAAGGGGATACCGTGGTTGTTGAGATGCAGGCCCAGAGTTACTACGGAATAACCAGGGATTTTGCCAGTCAGATTCATGATTATGACCTGCAAAACGGTTCGCCTTTAAAATCAAAAGCTGAATATCTGCAGGAAGGGCGTAAATATGTTTGGGATAATTATCATATAGTGACCCGCCCGGTTGACAAACAGGATAATTATATTAAGCGTTGTGTTGCTATTCCGGGCGATACGCTGCGCATCATTCACGGATGGGTTTATATCAACGGACATGCCCAGAAAGTTATTCCCGGCATTCAGTACCGTTACCGGATTTCGACTAATGGGGCAGGAATTAATCCTAAAATTCTTGAAAAACTTGGAATTGCCAAGGAAGATATTATGCGTGACGATGCTTCAACTTATGAAATTCCTTTGACAAGTGTTAATGCAAATAAAATCAGGCTGTTTAATGATGTAAAATCAGTAGTTCGTATGGAAAAGACTGCCGGAGAATATAATGAAGCTGTCTTTCCCCACGATGCTCATTTCCCCTGGAATGAATATAATTTTGGCCCTTTGTGGATTCCTAAAAAAGGGGCAACGGTTAAACTTACTCTTACAAATCTTCCTCTTTATTACAGGATAATTTGTGTATATGAGAACAATCAGCTTGAAGTAAAGGGTAATAATATTTATATAAACGGAAAGTTAGCAAAGACTTATACCTTTAAGATGGATTATTACTGGATGATGGGTGATAACCGTGACGATTCATTGGATTCACGTTTCTGGGGTTTTGTCCCTGAAGATCATATCGTCGGTAGTCCTAAATTTATCTGGTTGTCACTTGATAAGGATAAAAGTTTCCTGGCTAAAATCAGGTGGAACCGTTTGTTCGTTGGAGTACATTAATGGGAAAACGAAAAAATAAAGGAACTTTCACAGATTGGATAAAAGCGGTAATCATCGCTTTTATCCTTTTGTTTTTTATACACCTATTCATTTTTCAATCGTTCAGTGTAGTTAATACTGAGATGGAGAAGACTGTGTTTTCAGGTGATTACGTACTGGTAAACAAACTGGCCTGGGGTATGCGTTGTCCGGTCACCTTGCTTTCCTTCCCTTTCTTTGATGATACTCTTCCTTTTATTCACCGCTGTTCATATTCGCCCTTGATACAATTGCCTCCCTGGCGCCTGCCCGGTTATTCGCACATCAGACGTAACGATTTGGTTGCTTTTAATTATCCGGAAGATACAGATCTCCCTATAGATAAGCGGAAAAAATGTATTATGCGTTGTGTCGGGCTCCCCGGTGATGAAATAAATATCAAAAATGAGCAATTATTCGTGAATGGAGAGAAACAAAATACCCCCCGCACTGTTCAGTTCAATTATTATGTAATTCCGGCTCCTGGCAGGAAAATTAAGCCTTTGTTGAATAAGTATGAAATAAAAGAAGGCAGCCGGTTGGGAAACAAGTTTCTGCTAACCATGACCCAGGCCAAAGCCCAGAGAATCAAGCGGGATTCTCTGGTGCAGTCAGTAGAACCGGTTATTAACACCCAACCGGATATTACAGTTTATCCTCAAAATGATTTTTTCACCTGGAATATAGACAACTTCGGACCGGTTATAGTACCCAAAGCCGGTAAGAAGCTAAAACTGACAAAGAAAAATATTGAAATTTACCGCACTGTAATAGAAGTGTATGAGAAAAATACCCTCGCCATACGGGGAAATGATTTTTACATCAACAATGATAAATGTACTTCTTATAGGGTAAAAAATAATTATTATTTTGTTTTGGACGATAATCGGGGTAATGCCAAAGATTCCCGTTACTGGGGCTTTTTACCCGAAAGCCATATTATTGGGAAGCCTGTAATGGTATGGTATTCAGTATACAAGAATAAGGCGGGTTATAGCGAATACCGGTGGAAAAGGCTTTTCAGACGTTTAAATAAAATCAAAAACCAATAGTCTGATCAATGCTTCTTTTTCATAAGAAAAGTTGCCTTGGATTCTTCCCCCTTCAGCAAGCGTTGTAGATTTTTTTGATGAGTCAGGAGAAGCATGATTGCTACGCACAATGAAAAAATGACCAGCGAAGTGATCGTTGTCTTGAATACAAAGATTACCATAATAGGGAATGAAAAACCGGCAATCATAGAACTTAACGAAACATATTTCGATAAAATCAATACAAGGATAAAAATACCCGTACAAATTAAAGTTGGATAAGTATCTATTGCCAGTACCATGCCAAATAAAGTAGCGACTCCTTTACCTCCTCTGAAACCTGCAAAAATGGGGAAAATATGTCCAATTAATGCAGCTGTACCCAATGCCAGTTGAAAATTTGTGAATGATACAGTTTCCGGGATGGAATATGTACTAAGGAATACCAGGTTAACAGCCAGCCAACCTTTAAAAACGTCAAAAATAAGGACAGGAATCCCTGCTTTCAATCCTATTACCCTGATGGTATTGGTTGCCCCTGCATTCCCACTGCCATGTTCTCGCACATCGATGCCGTAAAAATATCTGCCGACCCATACAGAAGTAGGAATAGAACCTAATAGATAAGCACCAATAACCAAAATTATATCCAAAACGTGTATCATCATTTAAAGATTAAAAACCCATATATCTGAACATTAAAAGTCGTCAAATATATGGGTTTAAAATTATTTGTCAAAAGGAAAATTACATTCCCCTTGATTTACTGTAAATGCAGTTTATTAGAACTTAGGACCTGCAGCAGCGGCAACTCTCTGACCTTCTTCAGAATCAGTGAATGTTTCGAAGTTCTTAACGAACTTAGCAGCAAGTGCTTTAGCAGCTTCGTCATAAGCAGCTTTGTCAGCCCATGCATTACGTGGATTCAACATTTTGTTGTCTGCAACACCGTTTACAGCTTTAGGTATCTGTAAATTGAATACTGGCAGAGTTTCGAATTCGGCTTCGTCTAAGGAACCGTCAAGAATAGCGGTGATGATAGCCCTGGTTGAAGGAATATCGATTCTATGGCCAGTGCCATAAGCACCACCAATCCAGCCGGTGTTTACTAAGTAAGCATTAGCTCCGTGTTCCTGCATCTTCTTAATCAGAACTTCAGCATATTTGGTTGGGTGAAGTAATAAGAATGCCTGACCGAAACATGAAGAGAATGTAGGAGTGGGTTCAGTAATACCTCTTTCAGTACCCGCTAATTTGGCGGTAAATCCGCTTAAGAAATGATATTCAGTCTGATCCGGAGTAAGTTTGGAAACAGGAGGTAAAACGCCAAATGCATCAGCAGTAAGGAATATAACCTTTTTGGCATGTCCTGCTTTTGAAACAGGTTTTACAATGTGCTCAATGTGGTAAATTGGGTAAGAAACACGGGTGTTTTCAGTTTTTTTGCCGTTTGCAAAATCAACTTCTCCGGTTTTTTCATCAAATACAACATTTTCGAGCAAAGCATCACGTTTGATGGCATTGTAGATATCAGGTTCTTTAGTTTTGTCGAGGTTGATACATTTAGCATAGCAACCCCCTTCGAAATTGAAGACACCCTGATTATCCCAGCCGTGTTCATCATCACCGATAAGGAAACGTTTTGGATCAGCTGAAAGGGTGGTTTTACCGGTTCCTGAAAGTCCGAAGAAAACTGCTGAATCGCCATCTTTGCCAACATTAGCAGAACAGTGCATTGCAGCAATTCCTTTTAAGGGGAGGAAGTAGTTCATGACAGAGAACATACCTTTTTTCATTTCACCGCCATACCAGGTTCCACCGATAACGCTCATCTTCTGGCCAAGGTTGAAAGCAACAAATACGTCACTGTTCAATCCTTCTTCTTTCCATTCTGGATTTTTGGTTTTGGATGCATTCAATGAAACAAAATCAGGAACAAAACTTTCCAATTCTTCTGCGGAAGGACGGATAAACATGTTGGTTACAAAATGTGCCTGCCAAGCTACTTCCATCACAAAACGTACCTTTAAACGGGTATCCGGATTGGCTCCACAATAACAATCAACTACATATAAATCTTTTCCTGAAAGTTCTTTGATGGCTACAGCTTTTAATTTTTCCCAAACTTCGGGAGATATAGGCTTGTTGTCATTTTTACGTTTTTCGGAGGTCCACCAAATATTCTTTTCAGAAGAAGACTCTTTTACAATGTACTTGTCTTTGGGAGAACGACCTGTGTAAATACCAGTATCAACTGCTACTGCACCTAAATTGGTTACAAAACCTTTTTCGTAACCTTCAAGCTTAGGATCTGTCTCATGTTTAAACAATTCATCATAAGATGGATTGTGATAAACATTCTTTACATCTTTAATTCCATAGATTGAAAGATCTAATTCAGAGTGTTTAACGCTCATAATTTTAAATGTTTTAAAGATTGAAATTGATAGTTCAAAAAAATCCTGCAAATATACAATTATTTTTTGAAGCTATCATTGTCATACTCTATTTAGTTTTTTTTATTGTTTATCATCGAAAGGGTGATCATTTTGGGAGGTGGTTTGAATATTTTATTGGATTTTTGGAGATTGGACTAAAATATTTGCCTTTCAATCTGGACTTTATAATATTTTATGTTTTATATGTGAAATTTGTTTCCTCATTTTGAAGAATTTTATATTTTCCTTATCCCATTGATTTAAATTGAAATTTTGAAAGGGAAAATAATCCGGAATATTCTAACAAATATGAATAGAAGGTTTGTGTGAATTAATCATTAAATTCGAGTAATTTTATAGTTTTTAAGGAATTAACATAATTAATTTCAATGAAAATGGAAAAAATAAGTTGTTACCTTAACAGGATTATAATGGCTTTTTCCTTTTTGCTATTTCCCATTGTCTCGTCTTTTGCTCAAAATAATGAATTAACGGGATATCTGAGTGACTTGCCCTTTGGAATGCCAGCAATGACTGTTCCTGTTTTTCCGGAACGTTCTGTTAATATTATGGATTTTGGAGCTGTGGGTGACGGGCAGACTTTAAATACTGAGGCTTTTGCAAATGCTATTGATCATTGTGCTTCACTGGGGGGAGGTACTGTTATTGTACCCCCGGGATTGTGGCTTACAGGGCCTGTTTTATTCAGAAGTAATATCAATCTGCACCTTGAGAAAGGGGCCCTGGTACTGTTCAGCTGCAATCACCATGATTATCCGGTCATGAAAAATCCGGTAAATGGATCTTTTACTGTTAGGCCGCCAATTTCCGGCTATGAACTGGAAAATATTGCCATTACGGGTGAAGGAATTCTGGATGGTTCCGGAGATACCTGGCGGCCTGTCAAAAAATCAAAAACCACTGAAGAACAATGGAAAAAGTTACTGGCTTCGGGCGGCACAGTGGATAGTAATGATATCTGGTGGCCTACCCGGGAAGCAAGAGAGGGCGAACTATACATCAATGACTTAAAAAAGAAAAATAATAAAAACCTTGCTGAAAAAGATTTCGAGCCTGCCCGTGATTTTTTGCGTCCCTACATGCTGGTTTTTTATAAATGTAAAAAAGTTTTACTGGACGGGCCGACTTTTCAAAACTCTCCCAAATTCGTGCTTTATCCTACATTTTGCGAGGATATGGTTATACGCAATATCAAGGTGTTGAACGAATGGTGGGCTCAGAATGGGGATGGGATAGACATTAACGGAGGCAAAAATATACTCGTATACAATTGCATGGTCAATGCAGGAGATGATGGGATATGCATGAAATCAAGCAAAAGCAGAAATTATGATAGTGATCCTGTTTTACAAAATGTTGTCATCTCTGGCTGCACGGTATATCATGCTCATGGAGGGTTTGTCATTGGAAGCAATATTGATGGAGGAATTCGAAATATATCGGTTAAAAATTGTGATTTTATTTCCACTGATATCGGACTGCGGTTCAAAAGCAGCAGAGGTAAAGGCGGACTTGTTGAAAATATTTTTGTGAACAATATTTTCATGAAAGACATTGCTAATGAAGCGATATTGTTTGACACTTATTATGAAATAAAAAATCTGGCAGAACAGGAAAAAGTGGTTGAGGTTAATGAAACAACCCCCCGTTTCCGGAAATTTTATATCCGAAACATTTATTGCAATGGAGCCGAACAGGCTGTTAAAATTA
>JAUZOH010000003.1 GCA_030706565.1 Bacteroidota bacterium
TGGAACAATCCTTTGGGAATATCAATTGCCTTAGGATTATCAGTTTTCGATTCAATGATGCTGATAATAAACATAATGGCGAGTATAACCAGGAAGACAACACCCATTCTGTCGATAAAAGGCAGACAGGGGCATGCAAATTTCAGGATAATGGATAAAGGAATACTGATGATTGCGCCCCAGAGAGCAGCATCGGCGGTAGCACGTTTCCAGAAAAATCCCAGCAGGAAGATAGCCAACACACCCGGGGAAATGAACCCGGTAAATTCCTGAATATATTGGAATACCTGTTCAACCTTTGTAAGTACAGGGCAAACAATTACTGCAACCAGCAATGCTAAAACTGCAACTGAACGGCCGATAAATACAAGGTGTTTTTCCGACGAATCTTTCCGGATATATTGTTTATAAATATCCATGGTGAAGATGGTAGAAATACTGTTGATCATGGAACTTAAAGCTGCTACGATTGCTGCAAACAAAGCAGCTACGGCCAATCCTTTTATTCCTTTAGGAACAAAAGCCAATAAAGCAGGATAAGCACGGTCAGGTTTTACCATTTCGTGCTTAACGAGTTGGTTTACAGAATGATATTCGCTTAAGTTAACGGTTTTTTCTGGTTTAGGAGCCACATAAAGAGTCTTCTTGCCCCATTTTACAGAAGTACTCTCTTTTTGCCAAACCATGTTCTTCACAATACTGTATTCCTGGCCTTTTTTATTTAAAATGTTATGGCCATTTATTTCACTGTCAAAACAGATGTATGCAACAATACCCGGAATTACAACAATAAAAGGAACTAAAAGCTTCAGATAACCAGCAAGAATAATACCTTTTTGAGCTTCTCTAAGGTTTTTAGCAGCAAATGCCCTCTGGGTGATGTATTGGTTAAATCCCCAGTAGCTCAGGTTGGTGATCCACATACCTCCAATTAAAACGCTTAATCCCGGCAAACTCATATAATCATCAGGATTTGTTTCCTTATGTAAAATCATGTGGAAATGTTCCGGAGCTCTTTGTAAAACTTCCTGGAAACCGGTAACGACCCCATGGCCACCGGAAATGGCATTTAAACCGATATAAGTAGTAATTAAACCACCGGCAACCAAAACGGTAACCTGAATAATATCAGTCCATGCAACAGCCTGCAAACCCCCTTTGATTGAATACATACAGGAGAAAATGGCCAATCCAAGGATACCGTAAATAAGAGGAATATTAAATACGGTCTGCATGGTTAAAGCGCCCAGGTAAAGAACTGTGGTCAGGTTGACGAAAACGTAAACGGCCAACCAGAATATAGCCATGGTGGTACGCACCCTGTTGTCGTATCTTTTCTGTAAGAACTGGGGCATAGTCCAGATATTTTCTTTCAGATAAACCGGAAGTAAAAATTTGCCCACAAGAATTAAGGTAGCTGCAGCCATCCATTCATAACTGGCTACTGCAAGACCTAATTTAAAACCGGTACCCGACATACCGATAATTTGTTCGGCTGAGATATTAGAGCAAATCAAAGTAGCACCAATAACCCACCAGGGTAATGATTTGTCTGCTAAGAAATATTCCTGTGTGGTCTTAAATTCTTGTCCCTTCTTATTACGGGAAACAAACAGTCCAACAAAGAGTATCACTATTGCATAAGCAGCAAACACTAAATAATCTAAAAGTGAAAAAGCTGATGTCATAAAATGATAATTTAATTGTTTAAAGTTTGAGAGTAGCTATGTGCAAATTATATTGGATATTTATCTTTTACCTGTTTTATAGTGCAAAATAGGCAGATCCCTGAGCCTTTTTGCTGCTTCTTCCGGCTTAACCGGGTTGATGATATTGCCTCCTCCCGATTCAAATCCTGCAAGATACTTTAGTTTGTCAGGGGAACGTAAGGGTGGATAAAACTCAATGTGGAAATGAAACTTTTCATTGTCCGGGTTCCCATCGCAGGGTGCATTATGAAGCATTGTGATGTTGGGGAATGACATTTCATACAGATTATCAAACTTCACTATCACTGCTTTATGGATTTCTGCGAGCGACTTGGTCTCTTCAGGTGTGAGATCAGTTATTCTGGCTACGTGACGTTTAGGCATGATGTATGTTTCATACACATAGCGGGCAAAGAAAGGAATAAATGCAACGAAATGTTCGTTTTCATATACGATTCTTTCCTTGTTTTCCAGTTCATGCTTTACTAAATCGCAGAAAATACAGGAATTTTTTTCTTCCTTATAAAGGACAGCCGATTCCAGTTCGCGGGCAACAATTCTGGGAACGAAACCGGTTGCATAAATTTGTCCGTGAGGATGAGGATTGGATACTCCTATTGCTTTGCCTTTGTTTTCAAAGATGAGCACATTTTTGATTTCCGGATTTGCCGATAAATTGGTAAATTCTTCTTTCCATAAATCGACTACATCATACACCTCTTCCAGGTCCATTTCTGCCAGGGTGACATTGTGTTTGGGTGAAAAACAAAGTACACGGCAGGTGCCTTTTACAGGCTCAACAATTTCGAAAGGTTTATCCTGATGAACATCAGGGGCATCAAGCGAAAATGAGGCAAAATCGTTGTTGAAAGCAAATGGTTTTTTGTAATCGGGGTTCTTCAGACCAGAAGCCCTGGTTACTCCGGGACATAGATAACAGGATGGATCATATTCGGGGCTTTCTTCTCCTTCAGCTTTCACCTTGGCTCCGGACCACGGACGATCGGCTGTGGTCGCTGCCAGTACTACCCATTCCCTTAATATTGGATGCCATCTACGTTCCCAATTGTGTTCTTGTGACATATCTTTATTGAATCAACTTAAATTTTAATGATTTATTATTTGAAAATTTTATGCTAATTGTTTGAGTAAACCTGCACCATTTCCCACTTGTGGCAAATAAAAATCCGGTTTAAGTCCGGTCTTTTTCTCATATTCTCTGGCCACTGTTTGACAAAATTCATCAACTTTATCTTCTCTGACCAGACTAACCGTACATCCTCCAAATCCGGCACCGGTCATTCTTGAACCAATGACTCCTTCTACTTTACGGGATTCATCAACTAAGGTATCCAGCTCCACACCTGTAACTTCATAATCACTGCGTAATGAGTCATGCGATTCGTTCATCAGTTGGCCGAATTTGACCAGGTCACCTTTCTTTAATGCTACTACTGCATCTGTTGCCCTCTGATCTTCACTAACCACGTGAGTTGCCCTTCTTCTGACTGTTTCATCAGGAATGGCATCAGCGATGCTTAAAAATTCTTTCAGGGTCAATACACCAAGATTCCTTATGGGTTTTACCTTATTCAGGTATTCAACTGCTTTTTCGCATTCACCGCGGCGCTCGTTGTACTTGGAATCTGTAAGTTTCCTTTTTTTATTGGTATTGGTAATAACCAGACGGTAATTTTTTAAATCCAGGGGTACCAGGTCATAATCAAGCGTGTCGCAGTTCAGGTAAATGGCATGGTCTTTTTCTCCCATTCCTACAGCAAACTGATCCATAATCCCGCAGTTCATCCCTACAAATTCATTCTCTGCTTTTTGGGATAATTTGACCATTTCAATCGGTTGCAGGCCACATGCAAAAAGATGATTTATGGCAACAGAGGTAACCAATTCAATTGATGCGGAAGAGGAAAGGCCTGCTCCATTGGGAATATTGCCTGAAAATAATAGCTCCATCCCCGTAACTTTATGCCCTTTCTTTGCAAATTGATCAATCACACCTAATGGATAATTGACCCATTCATCGCCAACTTTATGATTAAGTTTTGAAATGGGTATATGGGTCGAAAAATCGAAATTGGTTGAAGCAAATTTTACGGCATCGTCCTTTGTTTTTCTGGCGATGAGATAGGTTCCGTAACTTAAGGCACAGGGGAATACATAACCACCGTTATAATCCGTGTGTTCACCAATTAAATTAACTCTGCCTGGTGAAAAAAATATAAAAGTTTCCCGGTCGGTTTTCCCATATCTTTTTTCAAATTCTTTAATTAATAGGCTTTCTATCTCTTCCATGGGGAATAATTTTAATTTAAAAAAAATAAAAATGAAGTGCTAAAAGTATTTAAAATTATGAAACTGTCAAATTATTTTTTTTTAGTTATTAGGTAAGTTATTGTTTGTTGTTTTATGTAAACTTCATTGCGCGTGAAATTTGCATTATTTTCCTGAAAACGGAAAATTCAAACCGGAAGTATTCAAAAACTGAACAAAATTATTGTTGACCTTGTTTTTCATTCGATAAAGATTTTAACTTTGTGATACAGGCCATAAAAACAAACTAATTTAATCCACTCAATATGAAAATTGACGAAATAATTGATATTACGGCTGATATAAAATGGATTGGAATTCCCGACCCGGATTTAGCCACTTTTGACATAGTGATGCAAACCCGGTATGGTACCACGTACAATTCTTATTTCATCAATGCCGAAAAGAAAACTATTATTGAGACCTCTAAGGAAAACTTTAAAGATGTTTATTTGGAAAAGGTGAAGAAGGTGGTAAATCCTTCAGAGGTGGAATATATAGTTTTGGATCATACGGAGCCCGATCATTCGGGCAACCTGAAACATTTATTACAGATTTGCCCTAATGCCACTGTCGTTGGCAGTGGTACTGCCCTGACTTATTTGCAGGACATGATAGATTTTCCGTTCAAATCCCTCAGGGTGAAAGATGGGGATAAGTTAAGCCTGGGCAATAAAACCTTGAGTTTTATCAGTGCCCCCAATTTGCATTGGGCCGACAGTATTTTTACCTATTTGGAAGAAGATCAACTGTTGTTTACCTGTGATTCATTTGGCGCACATTTTTGCCCCGACGGAATTTTTGATGATCAGGAAAGGAATTATGAAGAAGCTTATAAATTTTACTTTGATGTAATACTGAAGCCTTTTAGCAAGTTTATGCTCAAAGCCATAGAGAAAATACGTCCCTTAGCGATAAAAGCAATTTGCCCGGGGCATGGTCCTGTACTTCGCAGCAGCTGGAAACAGAAGGTTGATCTGGCAGAGAAATATGCTCAGGAATATTTAAATAATACGACGTCCGAAAAGGGTAACATTCTGGTGGCCTATATTTCGGCTTATGGATATACGAAAAATATGGCCGGTGAAGTAATAAAAGGTATACAGTCCGTTTCGTCCATACCCGTTGAAGCCGTGGATATTGAAAAACTTCCGCTTGGCGAACTGGAAGAAAAAATCGTAAAAAGCCGGGCTATTCTGGTGGGATCGCCGACCATCAACCAGAATACTTTGTTGCCTGTTTACAGGTTGTTCTCCATAATTAATCCTATTCGCGACAGGGGGAAACTGGCTGCAGCATTTGGTTCTTATGGCTGGAGCGGGGAGGCTGTTAAAATTATTGAAGATAACCTGACAAACTTAAAATTAAAAATTGCCTGTGAGGGACTTAGAGAAAAATTCTATCCTTATAAAGATAAGGCAGAAAAAAGTTTTGAATTTGGCAAACAATTTGGAACAGCTGTTCAACAACAATAATATAAAGTTTAATCAAAAAAAAAAAGCAGTCCGTAGACTGCTTTTTTTTATCGTTTCTTATCATCCGTTTTGCCGGGTTCATGTTTAACAGCAGGGCCTGCTATTGACTCGCGCATTTCGGTGTCTGCCTGGATATTTTTCATCCGGTAATAATCCATAACCCCGAGATTTCCATTGCGGAAGGCTTCTGCCATGGCTTTGGGTATTTCGGCTTCGGCTTCAATAACTTTTGCCCTTGCTTCCTGTGCTTTTGCCTTCATCTCCTGTTCGGTAGCAACGGCCATAGCCCGTCTTTCCTCAGCTTTGGCTTGGGCAATATTTTTATCGGCATTGGCCTGATCCATCTGAAGGGCAGCGCCAATATTTTTTCCTATATCAATATCGGCAATATCAATTGAAAGGATTTCAAAGGCAGTTCCAGCATCTAATCCTTTATTGAGAACCAGTTTGGAAATGGTATCCGGTTTCTCGAGCACATCTTTATGACTGTTGGCAGATCCTATAGAAGATACAATTCCTTCGCCTACCCTGGCAAGTACGGTTTCTTCACCGGCGCCTCCTACCAACTGCCTGATATTTGCCCTGACCGTTACCCTTGCCTTGGCAATCATCTGAATACCGTCTTTTGCTACTGCGGTAACGGGAGGAGTATCGATCACCTTGGGATTAACTGACATTTGCACAGCCAGGAAAACATCCCTTCCGGCCAGGTCTATGGCTGTAGCGGTTTTAAAATCAAGGTCAAGATTGGCTTTTTCGGCCGAAACCAGGGCATGAACGACTTTTTCCACATGACCTCCGGCCAGATAATGAGCTTCCAGGTCATTCCTCTGCAGGGAGATTCCTGCTTTTTTGCCTTCAATCAGGCTGTTGACAATAATTGAGGGCGGAACCTTTCTCCAGCGCATGAATACCAATTGGAGCAAGGGTACTCTTACCCCCGAAAGCAAAGACTGAAACCATAAACCTATTGGAACAAAATATAAAAGTATCCAAAGGGCAATGATGACTGCAATAACTATTACCAGATATAATCCCATTCCTGTCATTATGATTTGTTTTTAGGTTTGACAATAATTTGTGAACCGGTAATTTTGACTACTATAACTTCTGTATTTTCATCAATAAAACCGGCAATGGATTTGCCTTCTGCATCAATATCTTTAATCTGAACCCTTCCAATTGGAGCAAGACGGGTAAGGGCATAACCTTTGTCTCCGGGTTTAATTTCATTTTTTTCGATGGTGTTTACTTTCCCGTCAATTTCGGTATGGAGCATAAGTTTTTTCCAGGTACTTGATCTGAGGGCAAAGTAAAGGATGATCAATGTAAGGATTAAACTTCCTGCCAGGACATAAGTTCCGGTTACCGGGCCATGCAACTGATAAGTCATAAAAATACCCCCGATAATCAGTAAAACTCCTCCTATGCCTGCGACATTAATGCCCGGAATGATGAAAAATTCAACCAGCAGAAGAAAAATTCCCAGAATAATCAGTAAAACAATAGAAATAACAGACATTCACAAATTCCTTATTCAATGGACACGATTAATCCACTGTTTATTAATTCATTTTTAATGGGGCGGAGCAATTCAAGGCTTCCTTTTTTTACATCACACCTGCCTGTGAAATGCACCAGGTAGGCACATTGTTCAGCCTGAAAAAGATTATGATTGCATACTCTGACCAAAGTATGTATAACATACTCAAAGGTGTGAATATCATCATTATGCAAGACAAGGGATTTTAAATCCCTAGGTTCCGGAACAATCTCATCTTCAAAAAATTTTTTTTCTTGGATGTTGTCTTTATTTTTCATGGTTGAATGAAAATTTGAATCAATCAAAATTAATTAATTTTTAATATCAAATATAAAACGAATAATAATTAATTTTATTAATTTTAATAATGATCTTTTTAATGATAAATATCAATTTTAGAATGATATAGATGCTATTTTTCAAGAGTCTGTGCTTTTTTTAGGGGGATTTTTTCACCATTAAAAAAGGCCACTATATAGGCATCCTTATAATGGTAGTTACGGATTTTTACAACTGCTGCCTGAGCTTCATCAAGAGTTTTAAATTTGCCCGCATAGTATTTGATCATTTTGCCTGTCTGGGTACTTACCGTTTCGCCTGAAATGGGAATCAATCCGTTAAAATAGTTATTCTCCACTTCTTTGCTGAAAACGGCCAGTTGAATTTTATAAACTACCCGGTTTTCGGGCAGTGGTTCATCAATGGGGTAGGGATGGGCCTCAGAATAAGGCGAAGCATATAAAATGGTAAAGGGTTCGAAGTCATAATCATTCTTTACTTTTTCGGGCTTTTGATAAGCCGGGAAATTGGACTCATCATTTTCTTTTGCTGAGTTTTTTTCAATGACTTCCTGCTGATCCGACTGGTAATTGGGATTTTTTTCTGCCTGATCCCCGTTTTCTTCTTTAGGATTCGAATCGGTCAGCGAATCTTCCTGGTTTTTTATTTGTTCCATGGTTCTGGCCTGGACATATTTTTTATCCGCTTCTTTCTGGTATGAAGCAGCTTTGCTTTGTAACTGGGTAATCTCTTTTTTTATTTTCAAACGTTCTGCTTCATTGTTGATCCCATTTAGCTGGTCGCGTTTGTCATCGCAAAGGCGCTGCAGGGAATCTGCCCTGATTTGCTGGTGGAGGGCTGTTTTAATTAGCAGATTATATGCTGATTCATCAAATTGGGTGGGAACGTTAATTTTCGGTTTATTCTTTTCTTTGTCTGAAGCAGGTTCTGAATTTTTTGTAGCCACATTGATTTCGAAATTTGCGAGGTTTCTAATTTCAACCGGATTTGAAATCTTCGAAACCGACAAACCTTCATCCGGCTTTATTGAGAAAACTTTTAGTTCCGGATTGTTATTGATAACCCGGTTTGTCGTGAAAAAAGCAGCATGTTTACTTTCAACAGGGATGTAAAGGAAATCATCATAAGGCGAATTAACGGGGAAGCCCATGTTTATGGGTTTCGTCCAGGTATTTGTCTCGCGATTAAATACACTTTTAAAGATGTCCAGCCCTCCCATGCTGTTGTGCCCGGATGAACAGAAATATAAAGTGGAATTGGCTTCGTCAAAATAGGGATAGTCTTCGTCCCATTCCGTGTTGATGGTATTTCCTATATTTTCGGGCTCGCCCCAGGAAAGCTCCCCTTTCTTTTTTACCCTAAAAATATCCCTGTGAAAATTTTTCTCCTTTGATAAGGCTGAGAAATAAAGATAGTCTCCTGTTTTTATCTGGTTGGGGTAAAATATAACAGAAGCGGCATCTGGATGAGTCCTCCACTTTTCGGGCAGATTATTGCTGCTGATAATCCTGCCATGGAGGGAGTACAGGTTATATTGTTTTGAGAAATCAGAGGAATCGGAAATGATGCATGAGTATGCGTGCAGAGAGACAAACTTTTGCATGAGCTGCTGTCCGTTTTCGGCAGTTTCAATTGCATGTAAGGTCAGATGTCTGTCATTTTCTCCTTTTACTCCGGATTCCAGGTACTTCCTGTAGGCATCTTCAGCTAAAGCAAACTGATACGTAAGCTGATATGCCTGTCCAAGATAAAAGAAGACATTTCTTGGGGTTTCCCTGGAGGAGGCAAACCTCAGGTAATTAATTGCCTGTTCAAGGTCGCGATGCAAATAAAACAGGCAGATTCCGGAATAGTAGTTATACATGGGATCTTTAGGGAAGCGTTGTAATAATTTGAGGTAACCTGAAAGGGCAGCATTGTACTGTTTCTCCTGAAAATAAGTAAAGGAACGTTGCTGTAATTCCATTTTCTGTTGAGGAAATGCAGGTATTGTGCATGAAATGAGCAGAATAAATAACAAATACTTTCTTATTTTGCAAAAATTCATTGTTTTTTCAATCAATTGATGTTTCAACTGGCAATGTTAAATAATAAATATTATTTGGTAAATAAATTCCTGAGAGTTTGTTGAAAAAAGATATAAACTAAACCTTAAATTTAAATTCAAACTTTGTACATTTACAAACATAATTAAAAATATTCCTGCTATGAACAGCTTAAAAGAAGGAGATGTAGCCCCTGCTATTGAAACCATCGATCAGGATGGAAATCCATTTTCTCTTGGCAGTTTGAAAGGAAAGAAAGTTGTTTTATATTTTTATCCCAAGGATGATACTCCGGGATGTACTGCTGAGGCCTGCAATTTACGCGACAATTACTCATTGTTGAAAGCAAAGGGATTTGAGATAGTAGGTATTAGTGCTGATAGCCAGCAATCACATCAAAAATTTTCCGGGAAATATACATTGCCTTTTACCCTGATACCCGATGTGGATAAGAAAATCATTAAGGCTTATGGCGTCTGGGGTGAACAAAAGATGTACGGAAAAGTGTATGAAGGAATTTTACGGACTACCTTTATTATTTCGGAAGAAGGGAAAATCGAAAAAATTTTCACTAAAGTTGAGACCGGTAATCATACTTCTCAAATATTGAATGAATTGAGTAAATAATCATAGTTTTATGGAAAAAGAAAACATCAAGGATTCCAAAGAAAAGGAAGTAAAAGAGAAAAAGGAAACTGCTGTTGCTGTGAATAAGGAGAAGATCAAGGCCCTTCAGTTAGCGATTGATAAGATAGATAAGGATTATGGGAAAGGGGCTATCATGCGTTTGGGTGATAATGCAGTGGTAGATGTCCCTGTTATTCCTTCAGGTTCTATCGCTTTGGATATGGCCTTGGGTATTGGAGGATATCCCAGGGGGCGTGTCATAGAAATATATGGCCCTGAATCTTCAGGAAAAACCACCCTGGCCATTCATGCTATTGCTGAAGCGCAGAAAGCAGGAGGAATTGCAGCAATAATTGATGCTGAACATGCTTTTGACCGTTTTTATGCTGAAAAGCTAGGTGTGGACGTGGAGAATCTTTTTATCTCCCAGCCGGATAATGGAGAACAAGCATTAGAAATAACAGACAGTCTGATTCGTTCGGGTGCTATTGATATTATTGTAATTGACTCTGTGGCAGCCCTTACTCCTAAAGCAGAAATTGAAGGAGAAATGGGAGATTCGAAGCTTGGACTTCAGGCCAGACTTATGTCCCAGGCATTACGTAAATTAACAGCCAATATCAATAAAACCAATACCTGTTGCGTTTTTATCAATCAGCTTCGTGAAAAGATTGGGGTGATGTTTGGCAACCCGGAAACAACCACGGGTGGAAATGCCCTTAAGTTTTATGCATCTATCCGTTTGGATATTCGTAGGGTTACTCAGCTCAAGGAAGGTGATGATGCTACCGGAAACCGCGTCAGGGTGAAGGTTGTGAAAAATAAACTTGCGCCTCCTTTTAGAAAAGCAGAGTTCGATCTGATGTTCGGAGAAGGAATATCCAAATCTGGCGAAATTGTTGACCTGGGCGTTGATTATGGTATTATCAAAAAGAGCGGCTCCTGGTTTAGTTATGAGGAGACCAAACTTGGGCAGGGACGCGAAGGGGTTAAACAATTGGTTAAGGATAATCCCGAATTAGCCGATGAACTTGAAAAGAAGATTAAAGAGGCCATGTTGACTAAACCTAAAATATAGTGTTGAATGATGAAAAAATTTGTTTATGCAGGTGTTTTTTTGTTTTTCTTTTCAGCCTGTACCTTTAATAAAAAAGAAGAACCTCCTACTTCACTTACTAAAGAAGAGATAGCTGGGGGAAAATTGACTCCGGAAATTCTTTGGAAATTTGGCAGAGTAGGAGACTCTCAGTTGTCTCCAGACGGAAAAACAGTTGTATATACGGTTACGCGTTATAATGTTAAAACAAATAAAAGTAATTGTGATATTTTCTCGGTTTCTACCGGGGATAAAACAGTTACACAACTTACAGATTTTGAGGGGAATGAATATAATCCCCGTTGGTATCCGGATGGAAGCAGAATAGGCTTTTTACGCGATAAAAACGGTTCTACAGAAATATGGGAAATGAAACCCGATGGTTCAAAGAAAACACGGGTAACCCGAGTTGATGGCGGGATAAATGGTTTTGAATATTCTCCACAAGGCGATCACCTCTATTTTCTGAAAAATGTAAAACTGGATACTACTGCCAATGAGAAATATCCAGACCTGCCATTGGCCAATGTGAGGATAATCAATGATATGATGTATCGTCACTGGAATTCATGGTCGGACTATACATACAGCCATATTTTTGTTGCTGATTATAAAAAAGGGAAAATAGGTGAACCCAAGGATATTATGAAAGACGAGCATTGGGATTCTCCTCTTGCACCTTATTTTGATAATTCTGAAATAAACTGGAGCCCGGATGGCAAATTTATTGCTTATACATGCAAGAAACTCAGGGGCAGAGCTTATGCCCTTAGCACCAATTCGGACATCTACCTTTATAATATTGAAACCGGGAAAGTTCAGAACCTGACAGAAGGTATGAACGGTTATGACCGTTATCCGGTTTTTTCGCCTGACAGCAAGTACATTGCCTGGCAAAGCATGAAAACTCCGGGATATGAGTCGGACAAGCAGCGTCTTTTTATTTGCAACCTGGCAACCGGCGAAAAGACCGACCTGACTGCAAATTTTGATAATAATGCAGCAAATTTCTGCTGGACAAAGGATGGCAGTAAAATCTATTTCATTAGCGGAATAAATGCAACATTTCAGGTTTTTTGTGCAGATGTTGCCAAGAAAGAAATAAAGCAGGTTACTACCGGGGTTCATGATTACACCTCATTGCATCTTTCGGGTAATACGTTGGTTGGAGAGCGTATGTCCATGTCCATGGCTACGGAAATCTTTAAAATCAATCCTGCAAACGGGAATGAAACGCAGTTGACTTTTACCAATAAAAATATTTATGACAATATTAAAATGGGCAAGGTTGAAGGGCGTTGGATTACCACTACCGACCACAAGAAGATGCTGGTGTGGATCATTTATCCTCCGAAATTTGATCCTCATAAGAAATATCCGGCCATTTTATATTGCGAAGGCGGGCCACAGGATCCTGTAAGCCAGTTCTTTTCATACAGGTGGAATTTCCAGATTATGGCAGCCAACGATTATATTGTAATTGCACCTAACCGCCGCGGACTTCCGACCTTTGGCCAGGCATGGAATGATGAAATTACCGGTGATTATGGCGGACAAAACATGAAGGATTATTTAAGTTCTGTGGATGCCATGAAGAAAGAACCTTTTGTTGATGGCGATCATATTGGCGCTGTGGGAGCAAGTTATGGCGCTTATTCGGTATACTGGCTGGCAGGTCATCACCAAAAGAGGTTTAAGGCTTTTATTGCCCATTGCGGAATATTTAATCTGGAAAGTCAATATGCTGAAACCGAAGAACTGTGGTTCCCGAATCATGACTTGGGCGGGCCCTATTGGAAAAGTCCCAAACCTAAAAGTTATGAATTTTCACCCCATAAGTTTGTTCAGAACTGGGATACTCCAATAATGATTATTACGGGTGGCAACGATTTCAGAATTCCTTATACCGAAAATTTACAGGCTTTCGATGCTGCACAGCTTAGAGGAATTCCCAGTAAATTGCTTTTCTTCCCTGATGAATCACATTGGGTGATGAAGCCTCAAAATAGTATTCTTTGGCAAAGGGAATTTTTCGGCTGGTTGGACAAATGGCTGAAAAAGAAATAAGATAAACAATACACAAAAAAAAGCAGTAATTCAGGTTACTGCTTTTTTTGTTATTAGGCTAAAGTCATAACAAACTTTTAATTCGATTGATTTTTTCCTGTAG
This sequence comes from Bacteroidota bacterium, assembly GCA_030706565.1. Lineage (NCBI taxonomy): Bacteria > Pseudomonadati > Bacteroidota > Bacteroidota bacterium. Next base: position 13,294 of record JAUZOH010000003.1, read on the forward strand.
GGGCATATCTCCTTCAAGCCAGTGAATTTCAATACCATTTCTTTCCATTCTCCTGAACCAGGTCATTTGCCGCTTGGCGAATTGATGAATGGCCGTATTGAGTTTGACAAACATCTCGTCGTAACTGATTTTTCCGATGATGAACAAGGTCAGGTATTTGTATTCGAGGCCATAAAAAATTAACTGTTCCGGATTTAGACCTTTAGCTAACAATTTTTTAACTTCTTCAATCATGCCCAGGTCAATTCTTTGCTGCAACCTGAGGGTAATTCTTTCCCTTTCTACCTGCCGGTCATATTTTACTCCTATAAAAAGGCTGTTTATCTTTGGATAGTGGAATTCGATTTCAGGATGATCCTTATAATATACTTCAATTTCAATTGCACGAATGGCGTGTTTTGTAGTCGTAATATCGCTGGTTGCATGAAGTAGTTTGTAGGTTTTCAGTTTTTCGATAAGTTGGCCCAGTGTCAGTTTTTCAAGTTCTGTCCTGAGCGGTTCATTAACCGGAACCTGGATAAGCTTATAGCCTTTTACGGCAGCTTCGATATACAAGCCGGTGCCTCCGCATAAAACTGGAACTTTATTCCTGTTTTTTATGTCTTCATAAGCATTCAGGAAATCTTTCTGATATTCGTAAACATTGTATTTATAACCGGCTTCTTTTATATCTATGATGTGATAAGGGATTGTGTTGCCATTCACCAGATAGTCTTCATAATCCTTGCCGGTTCCCAGGTTCATTCCTTTGTATACCTGCCTGGAATCGGCACTGATAATTTCTCCATTGATCTGATAAGCCAGATTTGCGGCCAGTGTGGTTTTACCACTGGCTGTAGGCCCTAATATGGTGATCAAATCATAATTCATCCTAATGGAATAAAATATTATGATTCAAAACTACAGAATAATTTTGATAAACTAAGAAACAATCTACCCTTCACAAGTAAAACTTGAAACAGAGGAATTGAAGAATTCAGTAAAAAAAGATGGGATTTTTATACAAGTTGTGTTTCATTTACGCGGGTATTGGTATTTTTTACCCGGTAATTTGGATTTGGAGAATTGGTGAAAAGGGTAGGAGGGTCAACTTCGAAAAGAGTGGGGTAATCTTCATCAAATTTCTTAAGTATAGCCGAAATAATGGCTTCGCGCATAAACTTACTCCGGTTGGATACCTTATATTTCTTGCAAAAACATTCAATAGCACTCATCTCTTTGTCATTGAATGAAATATATCGTTTGTTTGTCCTTTTTAAATCCGGTTTGACCTGATTCTTTTTCTTCTTAACTACTACAACCTTTTCAACTTTTTCCATATCAATCACTAGATTTAAACCCTGTATGAATTCTGCAGAAAGTACTATTATTTTTCAACTTTAAAAATAATTATTAATTGGAAAATGTTTGATATGAATGAGCAATAATTGTTAACAAGAAAAGTAGGAAAGAATAGTAGTCTAACTAATTATAAATCAAATTAATAACACAACTATCGCCCGAATTGTTAACAATAATTTATGAGGGATGAAGCGGGAATGACCTGAAAAAGAGTAATAAATCTCCTTGTTTCCATATAATTCGATTTATTTTAATTGGTTGGAAAAGTATTGCCTTTCGGTTTCCAGGTTTAAACAGGGGTATTGGTTTTTTAGTCTGTCAATTTTTTGAATATTGTTTGCGAGGAACTTTTGATGGGCTTTTGACGCCGGATCAAATGGCCTGTGATGGGCAGCTTTCAGGATAGAATCAATCTCTTCCATAATTTTCAGGGTTTCTTCACCCATATAATTGCGGGTAAAAGATTCCCATATATAGTGAATGGCAGTATGGTTGGGATGTATCATATCTTCTTCGTAAAAACGGTAGTCGCGTAAGTCGTCCATCATAATTTCATAAGCAGGGAAATAACAAACATCCGGAAAAATTTTTTTGAGCTCATGAGCAGCCACCAACAGTGTTGCCTTACTCAGCATATTGGCTTCAGCCCCGTCTTTGAAATGGCGAATAGGGCTGACTGTAAAAACAATATGCAGATGATTGTTGAAATTTGTCAAATGGGTAATCAGGGATTTCCAGTTGTTTACTATTTCGTTAAGGCTGAGAAGATAACGCTTGAATTTGCTTTGCGGTAATTTATGACAATTGGAAACAATTTGTCCTGAAGCAAGATATTCGAAAACCCAGGCAGTTCCAAAAGTAACGAACAGAAAATCCGCCTCTTTTAAAAACTGTCCGGATGCTTTAATTCTTTGGTTTATTTGGTTTAGGCAAACTTCCTGGTTTGAATCCGAAAACTGGCTGTGATGGTTAAAGCTATTCCATTGCTCATTGTAGAAAAAGAGGTCATTGCTATCAAAAACAGGCTGATTGATCAGTATTTCAAGATTATTCTTTATGGACATAGGATTATAACACACACCAAAAGGATTAACATCAGCCGTGAATTTATAATTCACCATCAGATCGCCAATATGTTCTATAAAACAGGATCCTATCCATAAACTTGATGTTTTATAGTTTATTTGGGTATCTACCTTTCTGAGGTCAAAAGTTGTCCTGAATTTATCTTGCATTTATTGCCAATGATTTGATCGATCCAATTTACAATAAAATTGAATACTTCAGCATTATTATTTTCATTGTGCAGTTCGTGATACATTCCTGTCCAACCCTTAAAAGTTGTATTGGAACTGGTGTTATTGGCAAATTGGCGACTGGCATTATAGGAAGTAATCCTGTCGCTGGTACCATGCATAAGAAGGAGGGGGATGCTTACTTTATGTTTATTGCTCAGGATTAACCGGGAAGCTACCTGGATTTCAAAGTATAAACGGGCAGTAATTAAATCGTGCACCAAAGGGTCATCCTTATATTTTTTCACTACTTCAGGATTGTGAGAGATATCAGTAGCCTTGAGCCTGGTTTTAGCCAAAAATGAAGGATATATCCGTATGATATTTTTAACCAGTAATGTTTGCCATTCGGGTGGTTGTTGAAAAAGCCTGAGCAAAGGAGATGTTGAAATGATGCCTGCGATGTGTGGATGATGAGTAATCACATAATTGAGTGCCAGGTTTCCGCCAAGACTATGTCCATAAAGAATTTTTGGGCTGTCGGGAAAAAGAAGTTGCGACTTTTTTAAGAGCAGGTCTATATCTTTCATCAGATGTTGATAAGATGGAGTATATCCCCTTTTGCCTTCTGATCGTCCATGTCCCCTCAGATCGAAAGCTAAAACAGCACAATTTTGATTTTGAAACCATTCCGACCATTGGCTATATCTGCCACTATGTTCTCCCAGACCGTGTATAAGATTGATAACAACTTTAGGTTTTTCTTTTGTTTGCCAACTTTGTGCAAATAATTTTGTATTGTCGAAAGCACGCCATGTATATTCCTGATGGAGCATAAAAAATTAAATGTATTTGATAATTCTTAGAAAATAATTGATTAACGTTTAATTAACATTTATGAACGGATACGTTTTTAAAAGTAATTTGGTTTATATAAATATAAAAAAAAACCTAAGAAAAGCATAAAATGCAATTCTTAGGTTTCCTAAAAGGTCAGTACTTATAGTTTTTTAACGAAGGAAAGTATTCCTACTGCCGCACCGGGTCTGCCTTCCTGGAAAGATATAAAAACATGATATATTCCAGTTTTATTGCAAGTAAAATCAAAACCGTGGTAATCTTTATGTGTCGCAAGATTGAATGAGCTCCCAATTAACCTGTTGGTATCAAACAATTGAATAATAGCCTTTCCAGCCGAACCGGAAGAGTTGCAGACAGAGAAACGGTAAACAGTACTTTTGCTCAAAACCATTGAAAACTTAGCTACAGGAGGATTCTCACCGGAATGGGCAGACCCCAGGGTGACCTGAAAATCTTTCAGATAGGTGGCATCATCCCCAGCATTAGCCGCACATTGTCCAACAAGGTTTTCTAATGATTGAGCTTTAATGTTTATTGCAGACAATATGAATGCAAAAACGAATAAAGTGAATATTTTGTGCTTCATAAGATTTATTATGATCTGATTAACTTATTGCGAATTTTTTCGGTTTGCTGGATAATATTTTTCAACTGTTCTTTTGTGACATGAACCTTGCTGGTCTCACTCTGAACAATGGTCAGCCTTCCATTTTTCTCAACAGATTTAGGTTCTCCAACTTCAATGGTGATCTTAAGAGGATCAAATGTTTTTTTGATTTCTGTCAGATCATTAACCAGACTTTTTATTTCATTATCCTTTTGAAAATTCTTCAAAACAAGCAACAACTGATTTAAAATATTTTTTTGTTCCCCAATATTTTCGGTCAGATCTGATGAAGGATGATCTTTGGCTACCTGGGTGGCAAAATATAAACCTTCCACCCAAACCCCGGCAACAATTGCTGCACTGATATCACTGCGGTTATTTTTCCTCAGGTAATTGTCCATTTCATTGAAACTGTGTACCGAAACAAACATAAGAGAATCCAGGTTTGTACTGTTGGTGGCCAATCTTTTTAAGGTAGAGAAATCAAAAAATTGACCTACATTGATCCCATCAGCTAATTTCTTTATTGCACTTATGTATTCAAGTACTGAAGAAGTCTTGTTGTACATGTTCAGGTAACCCAGATCAGCACCAAATACGCCAAGGTTATAAGCTTTTTTAAAGCTTGTGTTGTAATCGTCAACATTAGCTGTTGATGCGATATACTTTTTTGAGAACGGCACTCCCAAACTTTTGATCAGGGCTGCCATTTCCACAGGCGAAGATATGTTCTGAACAATATCTCCCATTGCCTCTTTTGAAATTTCCAACTCCCCACTATTTTTCACCGAGTCCGGTACAGCCATCTGTGACGATGAACTGTTTTTCGATTTACACGAACTGAAGAGAATCATAATGACCAGGAGCAAATAAGATAGCTTTTTAATCATAACCATGTCAATTTATTCACATTCATTACAAATTTAGAAATAATATTCATTTTACCTTTAGAATTTATACTTTATTAGTGTTTTTTAATAATTTGAATTTATTTATAATTAAGAATTTATACTTTTCTGGCTTTTAGATTTGGATTTACTTTTGAAAGGATAAGAAAAATTCAGAATTTTTTTAAAGTTTTCAAAATATAAAGTGATATAAAAAAGCAAAGTAAATATCCATATTATAGTCATATTAAACGAATAGGTGTCAAAAAAGTGGCCTAAAAAATGCTTCCTGGGTGCATAAAAATGAGCCCTGATATCGAGTAAACCGCATACGGAAGGATCTTCATAAACAGGGTCTACCTGTTGAACCAGTTGATGGTTATATTCAATAATTTTGTTTTTCTCATATACCTTCCTCACTGCATCCGAAACGCTTTCATTCTGGTAATCATTTTTCATTTGCTTGTAAACTTCAGGTTTAGTTTGCATCAGATAATTGATCATATTGTTTTTCTCAGAATTGGCTTTTTGAAATTCTTTTGAATAGAAACTGGCAAGATTATCCAGGTAAACCTTAACGGACTGTGCAATTTGCGTGTTAAATGACTGTGGATTCAGCTTTTCCGGATCAGGAGCCGGCACCGGCACCATTTTTTTCTGATTGGCAATTTCATTTTTCAGCAATAGCAGAGCATTGGCACTCTTATTGATTTTGTTTGAAGATTGAAGTTCTGAACTTACCTGGTCAAAACGTTTGCTGAGTTCAGGGACATAATGGACCTGCTTGAAATCGGCAGCACTTTCAAGTTTTTCAACATCGTAAAAGGTCTTTTCAAACTCATTGTCCTTATATTGGTGTACCATTAATGCTTCGTACGACCATTTGGTAACCATAAGGTCGGCAATAACCGGAACTTTACCCACACTGCTTATGTTTCGGTTGAGTTTGTCGAAGCTGAACATGGCTCCGCTTAGCATCATCATGGGAATCATCAGAAGGGGTATCAGGATATAAATGGTGACTGCACTGTTGAACGAGGCCGAAACATTTAATCCCAGCATATTGGCAAAAGCTGCCGTCGAAAAGAGTGCAAACCAATAGGCAAAAGTCATTCCTTTTATTCCCAGAATAGTATTGGCTATCAATACGAACGTTATACACTGTATTGCAGAGATGACAAAGAGGATCAAAATTTTAGCGGCCAGGTAAGCCGACCGGCTGAGGTTCAGGAACTCTTCCCTTTTTAATATCTTTCTATCCCTGAATATTTCTTCCGCACTGATGGTCAGTCCCAGGAATAAGGCAACAATCAGCGCCATGAAAATATAAATAGGTATATTCTCGTTTTCACGGAAGATATACACATTGGATGTAGGATCGGCAATATACCTGATCACATAAGCCAGGATCAATCCAAGTATAGGTGCCTCAAGCAAATTCAGTGCGATATATTGTTTATTGCTGATTTTGGAAAGGAAGTCACGAATACTGTATATTTTGAACTGCCTGAACCAGTTGGGAATATTCAGCGTCTTGGGAGGTGCCTCCTTTACCTGTTCGACTTTTTCGGATTTCAGGTTATTCCGGTAATATTCTTCCCACTTCTGGGGGCTAACTTTTCGTTGGTTGGTGTAACGGCCAAATTCATCGACCACCTTGGCTTCAATGATGTTGAAAATTAGCTCCGGATTGACATTGCCGCAGGTAGGACATTCACCTACTTCACTGTTTATCTGGGCGTCAATTTTCTTAAAGTACATCACTGCCTCCACAGGATTACCGTAATAAATCATGTATCCACCTGTATCCAGGATTATGATCCGGTCGAACATTTTGTATATCTCGCTGGAAGGTTGATGGATGACTACAAAAATAAGTTTGCCTTTTAAAGCAAGTTCCCGGAGAAGGTCCATCACATTTTCCGAATCGCGGGAAGAAAGGCCTGAGGTAGGTTCATCAACAAAAAGGATGGAAGGTTCGCGGATCAACTCCAGGGCAATATTCAACCGCTTGCGCTGGCCACCGCTGATTGTTTTGTTCAGGGCTGATCCTACTTTCAGGTTGGCATAATCAAGCAAGCCCAGACTGGCCAGGGTTTTATTGACCAGCCCTTCAATTTCCCCTTCGGATTTGTCCCTGAAGCATAGTTTAGCGTTGTAATACAGGTTTTCAAAGACAGTAAGCTCTTCTATCAGTAAATCATCCTGGGGGATGAGCCCGATAACTCCGTCAAGTTGTTCTTTTTGAGTAGCCAGGTTGATCCCGTTGATCAGCACTTCACCTTTTGAAGGGGGTTCATTACCTGCCAAAACATTAAGCAGGGTGGTTTTGCCGGCACCGCTTGCACCCATAATACCGATCAGTCTTCCTTGCTTTTCGGAGAAGCTAACGTCTCTGATGCCTAAATTCCCATTGGGAAAGGCATAATCAATGTGGTTGACTTCGAACGAAACATGGGCAGATGTGGTATCAGCAAGGAAATGGGCTACAACATCGCTGTAATAAACAGGTTTGCCTTTTGGCAATTTGATGGCACTGCCGCTGGCAAATAAATTGATGCTGCGTTGAGCCAGTCCTAAACCGTTGAGGAATAAGTCCTCGTTACCGGTATATTTTAAAAAATAAAGTTCAACACTGGGAACCCTAAGGATGCATATACTGCCATCAAGTTTCTCTGTCTGCAAATGCTTGGTGGGTAAATACGACTCATCCTTGTCGTTGATGACCAGGATGTTGTTGCTGTCAAATTCAACGGGTTCATCCTTGATAACAAAATTCTCAATATTATTGAATTCTTCCTTTGAAACATTAAAAACTTCAGCCACTGTATGGATGATAGCCATCCGCTGGTCTGAAAATTTCCTGTCGGCATTGACCAGTTCAAACAAACGGGCCAGGACTACAACTTTTTGTTCCTGGTTTAGGGTTTTGTTTATTTTTTTACAAAGCCCCAGAATCTTAACGGAATCTTTGACCGAAGTAAGTTTTACTTTAGCGGCAGAAACGTTTTCGGCTGAAGTTTTATTTGATCCGGCAAATTTATCGAATAAGGCAATATATTCCTTAACTGCCTCAACATCAAGCTGTCTGTCCAGAAAGGAAATCACAAATTCTCTTTCATGCGACTCCACCCCCTCATCTTGTTTGGCGATGATAGCAAAAAGCTGCATTAAAGCCTTTAGTATCTCTTCACTCATTGTTCAGTTTGTGTTACAAATTTGTAAATATATTGCCAAAATGAAGAAATAACGATTATTCGGAGTATTCGATTTGTTCGAATGGGACATCGACAATATCAGCATATTCTTCACCGGCTTCCTTCATATCTTCATCATCATCCGGATAATGCCATTTTACCAGCACTTCATTCCCGTTTTGTTTCATGACTTCAAGTTTCATTAAAACATCGAGAAGTAGCTTTGATGAAGCGGTATTGAAATATTCAAGTTTGAAATTGAATGTGGTTACAGGATTCGGATGTTTGGTATATTCATCCAGCCAGTTAAGGATAGGGTCGTAAAATAGAGTAACATCTTCCGGCAGCGAACGGCCGGAAATTTCAAAAATATCATTGCCTGCATCCAAAACTACATTTGGAGTATCTTCAGTACCAGCAATTTTTATGATATCCATAGCTCGTTAATTTATAAGTTTCTTGAAATGGTTGAAGTTAACAAAAAGAAGGATGTTTCATCATTAATTGGTAAAAAATGATATTGGAGATTTTTACCCGTTTTTCTTTTGATATCAATGAAACCTAAACCCGCTCCCTGTTTATCAGAAAGGTGTCCTTCTTTAATCTGTTTCTTGTATAATTCTGTAAGTTCTTCTTTATCAAGGCTGTTGATATGCTCCAGCATATTTTTCAAATCATTGATTTTAGAATTTTCCACAGCATTTCCTGTAGTTACATTGTATTCATCCTCCCCTTTGCTGACTAAGAAAATGCCTCTGCCTGCATAAATAAAATTTCCAGAGGAAAAATCTTCAGCATGTTTGCTGATATTTTGCAAACATTCGACCATAACGTGGAAAACCTTTTTTTGTACGGTACCCGATTCTGCATCTTTGGCCATATTCGATTCAGTCAATGAAGTGAAGGCTTTGGTTATCTGGTGTGTGATTTCACCTTCATACACTAAAGATATTTCGTGTGCTTTCATGGATTTGTAAAAATCATATACAAATTCCAAAAATCCTTTTACATCATCTTTATTACTGTCCATAAGTTAAAATGATTTAAAAAATATTGTTTAAAATTCAATTCCGATTAGTAATACATCATCAATTTGTTTGGTTTTCCCCTGCCATTCATCAAAATCCCTGGCAAATAAATTATTATATTCATCCATGGAGTAAGAATTATGGGTTAAAATATTTTCCCTGACCCTTTGGGGGGAATATTTCTTCAGTTTAGGGCCACCCAACTGATCGGTCAGTCCATCCGAGAAAAAGAAGATTTTATCACCAGGCATCAGTTTTATCAGGTGATCGGTAAAATCAGCTTCAGGTTTCCCGGAATTGGGAATACCCCCTATAGCTTTCCGGTCACCTTTATATTCAGTCAGCTCATTATTGCGGACATGATAGAGAGGACGGTGTGCCCCGGCAAAATGCATTTCCTGTTTGGCCAGATTTATTTTACATAAGGCAAGGTCCATTCCGTCGCGGGCATCAGCGTTTAACCTGTCCTGTTTAAGGGTGGTTCTGACCCCTTTGTGCAACATGTCGCATACTTCGGACGCTGTCAGGTCCCTGGGATGGTCAACTATATTGTTCAGTATGAAATAACCCACAAAAGAAAGCAATGCCCCGGGTACACCATGGCCGGTGCAATCCACCACGGCCAGGTAAAGGTCATTATCCTTGGCAAAAAACCAGGGAAAATCTCCGCTTACAACATCCCTGGGTTTATAATACATGAATGATTTGGGAAGATATTTTTGAATCAGACGGGTATCAGGCAAAATGGATGATTGAATATGTTGTGCATAGTTGATGCTGTCTTCTATTTTCCGGTTTTTACCCTGTATTTCCTGTTCAATTCGTTTTGTTTCGGTAATGTCGTGGCCAATAAAAAGGATGGTTTCCAATTCACTTTCATTAAACTCGGGGATGGCATCAATACTTAGAAAACGGTTCATGCTTTTCTCCCCGGCTTTTAGGGAAATGGTGAGCTGGGTATTTGTTTTCTTGGGTAAGTTTTTAATTTTATTGGTCGTTTCTTCGAAATATTCTGAGAAAACAGCAGGTATGGATTTGTCTTTAATTGTCCTGCCAGCTAAATCTGCAGGCCTTAATCCTATATAATCCTCTACTACCGGGTTTGAATAATAGAAAATGCCTGAAGTATTCAGTCTTATGATCATGTCTAGCGAATTTTCAGAGAGCGACTGCATTTTGGTGCGCATGCGCTCTTCCTTTTCCGCTCTTTTGCGCTCGGTGATATCCCGTGAGTTCAGAATGATGCCATGTATGGCGTTGCCATTCAATAAATTACGGCCCGTACATTCAAGGAAGATTTTATCCCCATTGCTTTTTAAAAAGGAATATTGAAGGGTTTGGGTTTCCTGAGGTTTTTCCAGCAGAGTATGAAGCATAGCCTTCAGATCCGATTCTCCTTTGCTGGTCAGTCTTTCCAGATTTTTACCCTGCATCATTTCTTCGGAACTAAAACCCAGAATTTTCTTAACCGAAGGGCTTATAAAAGTCATTTTTAGTTCTTTATCATAAATGGAAATGATCTCGGAAGCATTTTCCAGCAAGGAATGAAGCCTTTTCTGGGCATTTTCAACTTCAAGCACCTGAGACTCCAGTTTTTTATTTGAGAATTCCAGCTCTTCCTGGGTTGCCCTCATTTCTTCTGCACTCTGACGAAGTTCTTCTTCATTTTCCTGAAGTTCTTCGGTCATTTGCTGAGATTCCTGTAGTAATTTTTCTGTCCGCTGGTTAACCTGAAGGTTAAAAATTGTACGGGCAATAATTTCGCCCAGTTCTTTCAGGAAAATTCTGGTTACCTTGTTTATTTCAGGTTCCAGTGAAGCGAACTCCAGGACGCCCTGTAGTTTCTCGTCGCTGATCAGGGGAATGATCAGCAAACTTTGAGGCTTTTGATCACCTAAAATACCGGAGGTAATGGAAACATAATCATCCGGTATTTCAGTGCGGTAGATGCTATCCATTTCGTAGCCGCATTCACCTACAAGGCCCTGGCCGATCTTAAATTCCTGTTGAACGTATTTGCGCCGGTTGTATGCATAAGTGGCTATATTGGTAAGCGTTTTATGGTCTTCATCATATATATACATGGCACCCTGTGTTACTTTGATGTATCTGATGAGGTTTACAATAACATCATAAGCCAAATCCTCAAGGCGGCTATGCATTCTAAGAATGTTTGCAATAATTTCTTTTCCTTCAGCAATCCATTTCTGTTCTTTTTCCTTTTGGGAGTTGGCTAAAAGATTATCGCGCATGGCTACGAATGATTGACTGAGCAAATCGTTCTGCCCGTCCTGAATTTCTATGCCATAATTTCCTTTTCCGATTTGTTGGGCAATCCAGGCATTTTTTTCTCTCTCCTGGGCAATTTGTTTGATGTTTTTTTCAAATTTCAGTTGAACAAATTGAATTTTTTGAGTGAAGATATAAGTAACAATTCCGGCCAGTACAGGAATGAAATCAATGATGAATAAGGCAGGTATTGAATGATGCATGTGGAGAATTCCACGGAAAGTGCAACTGAAATGATTGATTCCCATTTCAGTGATCCAGGCGATAATCGGGAAAATAAGGCTCAATACTATTACAGAAATAGTAATGTTATTTCCTGCGATATTCTGCAACTTTTTAAGGTATCTGGACATAGACTCTTTACTTTTACTTATTTATATTTTAATTTTTCAGTGCATAACCAATTTTTTCTCCAAGTTGGGAAAAAACATTTTCCATTTGCTTGTCAAAGGGCTTGAAAGAAGCCAATTCCATAACGCCTATAGTTTCCTTTTCAAGGATAATGGGTACAATCAATAAATTTTTTGGTGTACCTTTCCCCAAGCCTGACAAAATGGTCATATAACCTTGAGGAACATCATTAATATTCAGCAACTTCTTATTTTTAGCTGCCTGGCCTGTCAATGTTTCCCCTAATTTAAAAGCTTTGGGTTTTTCTTCCGAAAAATATGCATATTCAGCGATAGGACTAAACAGGTTGGTCTGTTTTTCAAAGTCGTAGAAAACTCCCTGAACAATGTTGAATTCCTTAGCAATATTAATTAAAATTTTTTCAGCATATTGCTCCTGCGTTAAATTTTCTTTGGAAGGCAGGATGTGTTTTGAGATTTCCTGAATATCCACAGTTTCTTTTGTAACATTCCGAACCTCATTATTTTGTTCGCCCTCAGTTTTTTTTGCAAGTTGAGATTGTAGATCACTGATCCTGGAAGCTAATCCCTTAATATTTTTTTTATTCTTGCTTTCTGAAAGTAAATAAAGGACAAACATTAAAATTCCAAGAAATGAAACTGTAACCAGATATAAGTATGATTGGGTTTTAGCAGGATTAGCACCTGTATTCAGCCATGCATTGTGGTTGCTTGAAAAAAGCAGGAAAATAAAGCATAAAAAAAGAAACAAAATTAAATAACTGATTCTTCTGATTTTTCCTAGGTTGTTCATTGTAAATTTCATTTTAGTTTAAGAAGGAAGTCAATAATTCCGCTGGTTTTAAGTACATAATCTACAGGAGAAGTATTGATTGCTGCTTCTGTCATGGTTTTTACCTGGCAGTCCAAGGGATCCTGCACAATAGTAAGTCCTTTCAGGTCATGAATTTTTTTTATTCCCAGTGCTCCATCTTTATTGGCACCGCTGAGGATAATTCCCACCAATCCTTCTCTATATGCCTGTGCAGCAGTAATAAACGACAAGTCTATGGACGGCCGGGAATGGTTAACCTGTTCCTCGGTGGAGAGGGCAATTCTGTTTCCCAGTTCAATATACATGTGGTAATTGGCTGGGGCAAGGTAAGCCCGTCCTGCTTTGACCAATTCTTTGTCATTGGGCTCTATAACCGGAATATTTGATTTGATAGAAAGTGCTTCTACAAACCCCGACCGTATATGTTTGAGCCGGTGCAGGCATAAGAAAACGGGTAATGGGAAATTCTCAGGCAGAGCATTCAGGATTTTTGAAACCACCTGAAAACTTCCAGCCGAACCTCCTATCATTACTGCTTTGTACATTTTTTAATTTTTTTTCTTATAAATACTCTCACTGTTGCAAGCCAGGGAAAACCTATCGTCTTCGCCGAGCGATTCTTTTGTCCCAACAATCAGGTACCCTCCGGGTAACAGACAATCATGGAGGATATTCACCATTTTCTGTTGCAACTGATTGTTAAAATAGATCATACGGTTGCGGAAGAGGATTAATTTTACTCTTTCGGCAAGATTTTCAAAGCTAACTGTTTGTTTTATAAAACTTACATTTTTTAGCAAAGAAATATCCCTGAAAAAACAATTCTCCTTGTTTTGATAGTAGGAGGAAAGATCGCTTTTCCCGTTGAAGCGTTTGTAATTATCACTACTGATATTTACTTTGGCCGGATTAAAAATCCCACTTTTCATCTGTTCTATAGCTTTTTGACTCAGGCCTGAAACAATGATTTCTGCTTTGTCCAAAGCATCCATTTCTTTGAGAACGATTGTCAGCGTGAAAAGTTCCTCTCCACTGACCGAGTTGGGGATCCAAATTTTCAGGCGGGGACTTTCTTCCAATAATTGTTTAAGCAAATTATCCCTTAAAAACCTCCATAACGAAGGGTCCCGGAACATCTCCGAAGTGTCTGTGGAAATGTCGCATAAGAACTGATCAAAAAAAATGGGATCGTTATTGTTTAACCTTGCTTCAAGTAGGTCCGGATATTTTATGTCCTGTTTGACCATGAAATACTCAAGTCTTCGCTTAAATGAAGTAAGGGCATAATCTGAAAAATCATATTGATAATTTTCCCGGATATTCCTTATGATATTTTTAACATCTACAATTCCTAAATCAATTTCACTGCTATTCATTTACACGACAAATATTTAGAGATAAATCAGGATAATATAAAATGTTCAATGTACTCTTCTTTTTTACAATAGACCAGTCCGTTTTTTTCAAATTTCGAAGCCATCGGGCCAAGAATTGTTTCGTGAACTCCCAACAATAAAGTTCCGTCCGGATAAAGGTTGTCATATAAAAGCTTAAAAACCTTATTTTGAAGTTCGTAGTTGAAGTAAATGATTACATTTCGGCAAAGAATGATATCAAACTTAGTATAAAAGATATTTCCATCCTTCACCAGGTCCTGCTTTTTATAAACGGCTTTATCCCTTAAAAATTTATTCATAATAATGACATCTTTATCCTGATCAATAGTAAAATAATCCGAATAAGGAATGTCCTTATATTCATCATAATTCAGGGGATTTTGTTTAATTACCTTATCAAAATTATCGAGGTAGTTGATATTAAACCTGTATTTATAGATCCCTTTTTGGGCGGTTTGAAGTACATCTGCATTTATGTCGGTGCCATAAATTTTGGCCTTTTCGAGCAATCCGGCTTCTTTGAGCAGGATCATCATTGAATAAACTTCCTGACCGGTAGAACATCCCGCATGCCAAATATTTATGGTCTTGTTGTTTTTATATTTGGGGAGAATTTTGTATTTGATGTTTTGCCAAATTTGAGGATCTCGAAAAAGTTCGGTAGTATTGACGGTAATATCTTTGACTGTTTTTTCTAGGAAAACCGGGTTATTTTTTAACTGCGTCAAAAGATCAGGAAAATCGATTCTGTTATCGGATAATACTTTTGCAATTCTCCTTTTTAAGGATTTATCACTGTATTCACTCAAATCATAATTTGAAACTTCTTTCAGTAGAGAAAAAAATTGTTGCAATTCCTGGTCCGTTATAATCATATATCAGTTCAAAATTAGCTTTCAAGCAAAAAGTTATTGAATTAATAGTACTCAAAAGTACAATATTTTGTTATTTTATACGGATACGTCCCAATTTTGTTTACCTAATAGACATTTTTAAAAAATCAGAGATATGCCATAAGTCAATAAAATGTTTCATGAAAACATATAACTTTGACCGCTGATTGAGGAGGGAAAATCATAGTCCATGTTTGCATAAAATAATGACAGGTATATAGTTATCCTTCCAGGAATCCGTAAGGAGCGGATTCATACGATTTTGAACCATGAATAATTTTCGTAGGAAACGAACATGTTTGCGAATAAACGCAAAACACGAATGATCCGTCAGCTGACGGATCACCGTAGGTAAAATAGCAAACATGGAGTTCCATACGACATTTAAAAATCACTTATTTACGTATGAAATTTGGTGTAGTTGTTTTTCCAGGTTCGTCCGGCAGTGAGGATATGGTATATGTTTTAAGGGACATCCTTGAACAGGATACCGTTACACTCTGGCATGAAGATGAAGATTTGCAGGGAGCAAATGCAATCATTTTACCCGGAGGTTTTTCCTATGGTGATTATCTAAGGCCCGGAGCAATTGCCCGGTTTTCTCCCATTATGCGGTCAATTAAAAATTTTGCCCAGGAAGGGGGATTTATCCTGGGGGTTGGAAATGGTTTTCAAATTTTATGCGAATCCGGCTTATTGCCAGGGGCTTTATTGCCCAATATAAATCAGAGATTTATCTGTAAAAATACTTTTATCCGGGTTGATAATAATTACACCATTCTTACTTCAAAGATTGAGAAAAACAGGGCTTTGAAAATTCCTGTGGCCCATGGTCATGGAAGATATTATGCAGATACGGCCACCCTGGCCAGGATAAGGCAAAATCGTCAGATTTTGTTCCGTTATTGCGATGAAAATGTGCTCATTACTGAAGGTGCAAATCCGGATGGCTCGGTGGAAAATATTGCCGGTATTTGTAATGAGAAAAAAAATGTATATGGAATGATGCCGCATCTTGAACGGGCCGCTGATGATGAATTGGGGAATACTGATGGCCGCTTGATTCTCGAATCTATAATAAATACTTTATAAATTATTCTTCATTAATTGAATTCGCTATACCTACAACCTTATCAACCTTACCTTTTAGTTTCTTTTGAAATTAGTGAAGGAGACAAACCTGTTTGCAAGATGCCTTTCCCTTTGAAGGATAATACTCATAAACATGAGCGTGAATCTGTCCTTGATAGATTCGTAAAACATTGAAAATTAATTATTTGTATATGAATAAAACGTTAAGTGCACATTTATCTCTTTTAGGTGCCAATGTTATTTTTGGTTTAAATTATATTTTGTCAAAAGATGTAGTTGCCGGTTATTTTTCTCCGCTTGCTTTTACCCTTCTTCGGGTAACGGGAGCGGTCATTTTATTTTGGGTGCTTGGTTTTTTTATGCCTAAGGAAAAAATAGACCGGTCGGATATCCCGCGTTTAATCATTGCTTCATTTATGGGCGTTTCATTAAATCAGCTTATTTTTCTCACGGCCTTGAAATTTGGATCGGCTATTGATGCTTCCATCCTGATGACCCTCAATCCTGTGATGGTTTTGCTTATTGCTGCTATATGGACTCACGAAAATATCACCTCTTCCAAAATATGGGGAATTGTTATTGGGGCAAGTGGTGCATTGCTCTTAATTATTATGGGAGGAAAGTCAGCAATTGGTTTTGGCAACTTTTGGGGAAATATACTTATGTTGCTGAATTGCTTGCTTTGGGCATTGTTTCTTGTCATTGCCAAACCTCTCATGGTAAAATACAAGTCTGTTACGGTGATGAAATGGGAATTTCTGGTTGGCCTTTTTATCATTCTGCCTTTTTCGTTTGATAAAGTTTTTGCCATCAAATGGGATATTATTCCGGGTTATATTATATGGGAATTCTTTTATGTGGTCATTTTTGCAACTTTTTTGGGTTACCTGCTTAATATGTATGGATTGAAATATGTAAAGCCTGTATCTGTGAGTGTTTACATCTATGCACAACCTGTTTTTGCTGCTTTTTTCGCTATTATTTTAGGAAAGGATGCGCTAAGTATGATAGATATCATTGCTGCATTTCTTGTTTTTCTGGGAGTATATATTGTCGGGAAACAGGGGAAAGGATTATTGCCTGATTTTAAGGCTATTACTTTTAAAAATAAGGTGGCTCAGCATATTGGGAAAAATCATTCACTAGGAAAGAACTAATAAAAATAAACAATATATATATAGTTGGTTATTAATGGATTATTATTTTTTTTTAAATAAATATTGAGAAAATATTTGCAGGGAAAAAAAAGTTTATACCTTTGCAGTCCCAAGTTCAAGGGATTTAGATACAAGGTCGGTTCGTCTAGGGGTTAGGACGTCAGGTTTTCATCCTGGTAACAGGGGTTCGATTCCCCTACCGACTACATTTTAAAAAATAAAATTTATTTATAATGGCAAATCATAAATCATCAGTTAAAAGAATTAGACAGGACAAAACAAAGAACGAGCGAAATCGTTATAATGCAAAAACTGTCCGCAATGCCGTTAAAAAACTCAGGGAATGTACCAGTAAAGATGAGGCTGCAACTTTATTGCCCAGCGTTTCATCTATGCTCGACAAGTTGGCCAAGAAAAGAATTTTTCATAAAAATAAGGCCGGTAATTTGAAATCTGAGCTGACTAAGCACGTGAATAGCCTGTAGAAAAAAATAGTTTTATTTTAGCATATAAGCCTTCCCCAACGGAAGGCTTTTTTTGTACAAAAATTTTGTTAAATTATTTAATTTCATTATCTTAATTCAAGATTTAAGATATTGAAATCAAAGGTATTGGTTCTATAATGCAGGGTACGATGGACGAATACAAAAATTTGACAATAAAAACCTGGGCTGTTGAGGACAGGCCCAGAGAAAAATATTTGTTGAAGGGATTATCCAGCCTGACAAATGCAGAATTGATCGCCATCCTGATTGGCTCCGGGAACCGTAATGAAACGGCCGTAGAATTGGCCAAAAAAATACTGCAAAAAGTTCAGAATAATTTGAACCTGCTGGGTAAATTAAGTTTAGAGGATCTCATCGAAAACAAAGGCATAGGGAAGGCCAAAGCCATTACCATTATTGCAGCACTTGAATTGGGCCGAAGAAGAAATTCGACCGGGATTATGGAAAGGAAAGTAATCAAAACAAGCAGGGATGCATTTGATTTACTTCATTCGCAATTGTCTGATTTACCTTATGAAGAATTCTGGGTGCTTCTTTTAAACCGGGCGAATAGAGTGATTGACAAAATAAAAATCAGCAAGGGTGGGATTTCAGGCACCGTTACTGATGTGAAAGTTATTCTTAAAAACGCTATTGAAAAATTGGCATCATCACTGATTGTTTGTCACAATCATCCTTCTGGTAACCTTTTACCTAGCCACAATGATACAGAGTTTACAACCAAACTCAGGGAGGATGCGAATATGATGGATATTAAACTCCTGGATCATCTGATTATTGCTGATGGCAAATATTACAGTTTCGCTGATGAAGGATTAATTTGATATCCCTGTATGAGGGAAAGCGAAAATGATAGGATGAGGCAATTTGAGATTTATTGTCTCATCATGATGTTGGATGCACTGAATAACTGGTTCAGCTTTATCAAATAATGGAATATTACAGAAGTCATCATTGAATTTTTGATAATCCATTTTTCCCATGCCAGTCAGATATCTTAAAAATAATGAGATTAATTTTAGCCGGTGGGATCGTTGTATGAAAAATTCCATCAACGGTTCTGTTTATGGTTATTCGTGGTATCTGAATGCGGTAGCCGGACAGTGGGATGCGTTAATGGAAAATGATTATGAGACCGTCATGCCCCTGACTTTCTCGGTCAGGTATGGGAAATATATATTGTATCAACCCATTTTCACTTATTATCTGGGGATTTTTTCCACAAAAATAACGGATTCTAACCTGGTGAGCCGTTTCCTTGAACAGCTTTCTCAAAGGTTTTCCTATAGTGATATGGTTTTGAATAAGTTTAATAAATTGGATTCTATTCCTTTTAAAGTTTCATTAAAACCTTCTTATGAACTTGACCTGATTCCGGGATACGAAAAATTAAAAGGTAAATTTTTACCTGATACTCAGCATAACATTAAGTTAGCGAACGATAACAAAATACAAATAATTCCCAATATCAATCCTAAATCTTTTCTGCAGTTTTATTTGACGGTTCATCCTTTTATGGATGAAAACAGATTAAATATTTTACAGGTCATCATCAACACCGGCCTTAAATATAAAATGGCGGATATTTATGGAGCATATAACAAAGAAAAAAAATTAATTGCTGCCTGTTTTTTTATTTGGTCGCATAAGAAAGTCATATTGTTAATGCAGGCTGTGACCAGGGAAGGTTATAGAAGTGGTTCCATTTATTTGCTGATCGACCAGTTCATCAGAAATCAATGTGAAAAGAATATTACATTAAGTTTTGAAAGCAGTACACATTCCGTAGATATTGAAATATTTAAAGATTATGCTGCTCAAGCCTGTAATCATGCAATTTTAAAAATGAATGATTTGCCATGGTATGTTGATTTCCTAAAATTAATTAATTATGACAAATATATTAGGTGAACAAAATTCAATTTTTAACGAGTATATTGCTGAGTTACGTGATACTACAATTCAGCAGGACAAGATGCGTTTCAGGAAAAATCTGGAAAGAATGGGAGAGATTTTTGCATACGAGATCAGTAAAAATTTCAATTATTCGAAGAAATCCATAGAAACTCCGCTGGGCGTGGCAGAAGTGCCTGTATTATCAGATAAATTGGTAGTAGCAAGTATTATGAGGGCCGGCTTACCCATGCATCAGGGATTACTTAATATTTTCGACAAAGCCGAAAATGGTTTTGTGGCATCATACCGGAAATACAGCAAAGACAATACTTTTACGGTGAAAATTGAATATACTTCCTGTCCGCGGCTTGATGGAAAAATCCTGATACTTGCAGACCCCATGCTTGCTTCGGGCATATCCATTGAGTTGGCTGTAAAAGCTCTTCTGGAAAAGGGAGATCCTGTTCATATTCATATCGCATCCGTCATTGCCAGCAAAGAGGGGGTTAATTATCTGTGCAAGCGACTGCCATTGAAAAAAGTCACTCTCTGGCTTGGAGCAGTTGATGATGAACTCACCGTCAGTTCTTTAATCGTACCGGGCATGGGTGATGCCGGAAACCTGGCATTTGGAGAGAAAACATAAAAAAAACTGCTTAACGCAGTTTCAATATAAAAAAATAAAACTAAGTAAAAAAGTGTAGCGCGTAGCAGGATCGAACTGCTATCTTCGGATTGAGAATCCGATCTCCTAACCATTTAGAGGAACGCGCCATTTAGGTTAGCATGATTTGATCAAGCCGACGCAAATTTATATCTTTTCTTTTAATAAATAAAGACCTTGCTGGCAAATTTTCAATAAAATGCCGGATGAAAGCGAAATTATTGAAAATTAAGAGATAGCATAATTCATGCTAAGCCAATGATTCTTTTAATTTTCCTGGTAGCAGATAATTTTATACAACATTTTGGGGCGTATCAACCGAGTAACGAATGCTAAAAACATGGAAACGGAGATAAAAATCAGCAGAGCCGGTATCCAGCCCGGGACGAAGTAACGGATGACTATTCCTGAAAATAAAATTCCTGTTAGAAAACATAATAATTGAACCGGAATTTTGTATCTGACATTCAGCCTGAATGTCTTTTTTGCAAGAAGCATTTGTGCCAAAGCAGATAAAGTCTGGGTTGCCAGGCTCGAGCAGGCTGCTCCCAAAGCTTTATAACGGGGGATAAGCAGGAGGTTAAGACAGATATTTAAAATGACTGCCGATGCGGCTATCCGGTTCAGTTGTTTAAGGTTCCCTCCTGCAGTGAGTAAAGTGCCGAAAATATAAGTCGTGGATATGCCAATAAACCCTAACATCAATATGCCAAAGACTTTTGGAGATTCATCCACTACGCTGGTGTAAAGCATGTGCACGATTCCATTTCTGAAAAATAAGCAGCTGACTGCAATGGTTGCAGCGGGAACAAATAAAAGCAGGTATGAAAATTCCGTCATTTCACCGACAGGCTCCTTATGGGAAAGCATTTTTGAGAAAATGGGCAGTAACAATCCTGCAAA
>JAUZOH010000004.1 GCA_030706565.1 Bacteroidota bacterium
CGGTATATTTTACTGAATAAAAATACTATATTTTATTTTATTAAAGAAAATAGTTTGGCGTATTTTTTTTTTAACCAACTATTAAAAATCATACAAAAGGAGATTTAAACTTTGAAATTTTTAGTTAGCAACATAAAATCATCAAGAATTGAAATATTTTTCTCTACAGCACTTCCCACAACTGCAATATCGGCACCCGCCCGGTAAACAGATTCCAGATCTTCTACAGAGGATATCCCTCCTCCCACTACAAGTGGAATGGAGATATTCTTCCTTACCTCCGAGATCATCCGGTCATTTATTCTGTTGTGTGCCCCACTGCCGGCTTCAAGATAAATAAGTTTCAATCCCAGCATTTCTCCGGCAATAGCTGTTGCCACAACAATATCGTATTTATCGGCAGGAATAGGCTTGGAATTGCTTATATATTCAACCGAGGTCATTTTCCCATTTTCAATCAGAATATAACCGGTAGAAATAACTTCCAGGTTGCTTTTCTTTAACACAGGAGCCGCAATCACATGGTTTCCTATCAACAGTTCGGGATTTCGCCCGGAAATGAGGGATAACAGCAATAATCCATCGGCCTTATCCGAAATTTGCAATAAACTACCCGGGAACAGTAATACAGGAATACTGCAGAGCTTTTTGATCTGCAGGATATGGTTATCCATACCGGAGGAAATAAGGCTACCCCCTACCAGCAATAAATCCACCCCAGCCCTTTCAGCCCGGTTAAGAATTTCAACAAGGGATTTATTGGTCTGCTTGTCAGGATCAATAAGCAAGGCGAAGATTTTCCTCTTCCTGGTATTTTGAAGGATTGAATGATATATGGAACAATTGATATTCACGACAGCTAGTGAAATTTTCTGATTATTTGCTACACCAGACTATGATATAATTGTCAATACTAAAAAAGTCCATCAGAAATCTTTCGCGCAGAAATTCATTATTGACCCATCCATAAATCTGACCTTCATCTTTCAACTCAAAAGGTTCAATAGTCAAATTTTGCTTGAAATTAATATTCTGCTTGTCGCAAATTTTATAAAGAGCCTCCTTGGCGCACCAATGAATATACAAGTGCCTCTTTTTCTTTTCTTTGCTTCCCCTGCAAATAACTTCATCATCGTTGATGAACTTAAAAGCCACCTTTTTGATTTTATGCGACATGAATTCCAGATCAATTCCTACTTTTTTGTTTCGGCTCATTAATACGGAAGTCAGTTTGTAAGAATGTGAAATGCTGATGTTATAGGAGCCATCCATTAAGAAAGGCTTTCTTTCCTTATTATAAACAATTTTTGCCTCAGGATCCCCGGTGATGTCAACCAATAACGCCCTGACACTCAGCCACTCAAGTTTCCTGTCCGTGCTGAGGAAACTGTCTAAAATGGCTTTTTCGGTAGGATCAAGATTTATTTTGGAATAGAGTGTGTCATAATCTTCGGTAATTTCCCAAAGACCGAGCAGACAATCACTATTCATTTGTTTTTTTAATATTACACCCATTGTTTTTTCCTTAACTGGGGATAAAAAATTAAATTATTTCCATTTTATGGTCGCTATAAGGTGGTCAATATCTTTCTGAAAGAAATCAATAACTGGTGCCAGCGAATCTTTATTGGGGTGAGTATCAAAATACAATGCTCCTCTCAAGAAATTATGCATACTATCGGTCAGTACAAAGTTAATAGATGAAGCAGTATTACCTTTAATATGGTAAATAATTCCATAAATTTTCCTCTTTTTGTCCTGAACCAATTCCTCATTGATGGCATCGGCCTTGATGGTATGCTTATATGCAAGATTGCGGGATTCTTCAAAATATTTTGATAGATCATGGTTCAACCTGAAATAACTGATGTATATCTTCCCTTTATATTCTGGGAAATCTATATTCATCCAATATGGTTCAGCTATTTCCCCCTTATATTTTTCAATTTTTCCATAAACCGGATATTCAAAAGAGTAAGGAAAATTACCGGCAAAAGCCCTATATTCTTTTTTAGGAAAATCTATTCGAAAATAACCACTGGGCTTAGGAGTATATTTTCTTTTACATGCCGAACCGCTGAACAAAACTAAAGTCAACCCGAAAAACCAGAAAACGCTCCTTAAATTTAATACTTTCATGAATTTCTTTTTACTACACCAGAACAAATATAACTACTAAATCGCAATATACCTGTTTACTCAAAGGTAGCAAAGGTGTAAAATTCTTATTTCTTTTCAAAAAAAAACCACTTTTCTCTAGAAAAATGATGAAAAGTGGTCTTAAAACATCTTGATTAAAATCATTATAGAAGAAATAATAATGAAGTATAATTTTAAAAATTGATGTCGTGCAAATCCTCAATAAAGACTAGAAAGGGAGATCATCGGCCTCATTTACAGAATCGGTCTGTGGCTCTTCTTCAGAAACCACTGGTTCGGCAGAAGAACCATTGTCAGTAGTTTTCTTTCCAAGCATTTGCATTGTATTGGCGAATATCTCGGTCATGTAATGTTTGGCACCGTCTTTCTCATAAGAACGGGTCTTTATTCTTCCTTCGATATAAAGCTGAGTTCCTTTTTTTACGTACTTCTCAGCAACCTCAGCAAGTTTATTCCATAAAACGATATTGTGCCATTCGGTGGATTCAACCCTTTCACCATTTTTATTTTTAAAGTTTTCACTGGTAGCCAGAGGAAACTTAGCCACGGTGATATTGTTGTCCAAATAACGAACTTCAGGATCTTTCCCAACGTTCCCTACTAAAATAACTTTATTTACTGCCATTTTATATTTTTTTGGTTTATATATAAATATAATATTTTTTAAAGAAAGTTCAAAAATATTTAAAAATATTCAAAATAATTGCCCAGGCTTAACGAATCCAGGAATTTATGAATCAGCCGGGGAAAAGTATAGTGCTGCATTTCAGCCAGATGTACTGCCTTAAAACTTTCAGAAAAAAGTCCGTCTTCACCTACTTTAAGAATGATAAATTTTGCGCTAATAACCTGATGTGTAAGAATATGTTTAAATATCCGGCTGGTTAATAAAATATCATACTTATTCTCATTAAAAATTTGTTTCCATCCAGCCGTTTCTTTTAATTGATAAAGATTCAGTTCATGTTCTGATTCAATAAGGGGAAACTCAAAAAGAGAGTTCCAGATATCCTGCTTCGTTCTTTTTTGAATAAAACACTTATCCTTTTTAATCATAACAAGATAATAGAAATGACGTATTTTCTTTTCTACCTTCTTTTTCCGTACAGGTAAAAAGTCAACTTGCTGATTTTTATAAGCAAAACATTCAGTATTAAAGGGGCAAACCAGGCATTTTGGGTTGCGTTCAGTACAATGCAAAGCCCCAAAATCCATTATGGCCTGATTGTACAGGCCGGGATTATCTTTGTCCAATAATTCACTGGCTTGTTTTTCAAATGTAGATCTGCCCGGACTGCTGTCGACCGGCAGTTCAATACCAAAAATCCGGGACAACACCCTGAAAACATTACCATCTAAAACGGCATAGGGCTGATTAAATGAAAATGAAGCAATTGCAGCAGCAGTATACTTTCCTATTCCCTTTAATTTGATAATTTTGTTATAGTCGGAAGGGAATATCCCATGATAATCATTCAGAATGGTTTTGGCAGCAGAATGAAGATTCCTTGCCCGGGAATAATAACCAAGGCCTTCCCAGAGTTTTAAAACCTCATCGGTTTGAGCTTCGGCCAATTTTTTTATATCCGGAAAATGCTTGATAAAACGGTAATAATAATCTGTTCCCTGTGCAATCCGGGTTTGTTGCAGAATTATTTCAGAAACCCATATATAGTAAGGATTCAGTGTATGACGCCAGGGAAGATCCCGCTTATTATGGGAGTACCAATGCAGAAGAACAGTTTGAAAAAAGACGGATTCCATTATTTTACAGGCTGGTTAAAAAAAATACCTGCCAAAAATAATTCAAATGTTTTTCATTAAATTAATAAATCGTTTATATTTGCAATTCAGAAAATTAAAAAAATTATATAAATAATTGAAAATTAAAGTATTTTAAAATGACAAAAGCAGACATTGTTAACGAAATTTCCAAAAATACTGGAATAGAAAAGATCACTGTTCAAAAAACGGTAGAGTCTTTCATGGAGACAATCAAAGACTCTTTGTCGAAAGACAAAAATGTATATCTGAGAGGTTTTGGCAGTTATATTGTAAAGAAAAGAGCTAAAAAAACAGCCAGGAATATCTCTAAAAACACCACCATTATTATTCCAGAACACTTTATTCCTGCTTTCAAGCCAGCGAGGACATTTGTGAGCAAAGTAAAAAATAATGTCAAATAATTATAAATAGACGTTGTTTTAATTTTAATATAAATCTAAAATCATGCCAAGCGGAAAGAAGAGAAAGAGACATAAGATGTCGACGCATAAACGTAAAAAACGTTTACGCAAAAATAGGCATAAGAAAAAGTAATTGTATTTTTCAAATACCTTATTCATAAGAACAATTTAAGCATTGTAAAACCTAAAAAGCCCTAGGGATTTTTAGGTTTGCTTTGTTATTTTCGTTCCTATAAAAAATTATTATGCATATATTTTAGCTAATAAGTAGAAGTTGTGAGCAACGAATTAGTGATTGATGTAACTCCCTCTGAAATTGCGATAGCTTTATTGGAAGACAAACGACTGGTTGAGCTGAACAAGGAAAAAAGTAACATTCAATTTTCTGTAGGTGATATATACCTGGGGAAAGTTAAAAAAATAATGCCCGGCCTGAATGCTGCATTCGTAGATGTAGGCTATGAAAAAGATGCTTTTCTTCACTATTTGGATTTAGGACCCCAATTCCGTACCTTACACAGGTACCTGACTTACGCACTATCAAATTCTAAGAAAAACAAACTCATCCCTTTACAAAAATTCAATGGGGAACCTGATATTGATAAAAATGGAAAAATAGGCCAGGTTTTAACTACAGGTCAGCCGGTACTTGTCCAAATTGCCAAAGAACCTATCTCCACCAAAGGGCCAAGATTAAGTTCTGAAATTTCAATTGCCGGCAGAAATCTTGTGCTGATTCCTTTTTCGGATAAAGTTTCCATATCGCAAAAGATTAAATCTAACGAGGAAAAAATCAGATTAAAAAAACTTTTATTAAGCATTAAACCCAAAAATTATGGGGTTATAGTTCGCACTGCTTCTGAAGGGAAAATGGTGGCTGTGTTGGATTCTGAATTAAGAGGCCTGGTGAAAAAATGGGAGGTATCTTTTGAACAGTTAAAAGGGTCTACCCCCCCCAAGGTGATAATTAATGAAATAAACCGCACCTCTGCGATTTTGCGCGACATGCTTAACGGATCCTTCAGTAGTATTTATGTAAACGACGAAACTATACTTCACGAAATAAAGGAATATATAAGCTCAATTGCCCCTGAAAAAGAAAAAATCGTCAAATTATATGAGGGAGGCGAACCTATCTTCGATCATTTCGGGATAGAAAAACAAATTAAAGCCTTATTTGGCCGGACGGTCTCTTTTAAAAACGGGGCTTATTTAATTATTGAACATACAGAAGCTTTACATGTTATTGATGTCAACAGCGGAAACAGATCTAAATCCGGAAGCGATCAGGAGACTAATGCCCTGGAGGTAAACCTGGCTGCTGCAGAAGAAATTGCCCGTCAATTACGCCTTCGCGATATGGGCGGTATTATCGTCGTTGATTTTATCGATATGCACGATCAGGAACACAAACAATTGTTGTTTGAAAAGATGAAAGACTTCATGTCTACTGACCGTACCAAACATAATATCCTTCCTTTAAGTAAATTCGGCCTTATGCAAATCACCCGGCAAAGGGTCAGGCCTGAAATGAATGTAGCAACACTTGAAAAGTGTCCTACCTGCAAAGGAACCGGAGAAATAACCTCAAGTATTCTGCTGATCGATGAAATTGAAAATAACCTGAGCTATCTGATTTCAAATGAAAAAATTAAAAAAATGACCTTAAAAGTACACCCTTATATCGCAGCATTCATTAATAAGGGGCTTATATCCTGCAGGTTAAAGTGGTTGTTTAAATACCATTGCTTTATAAAAGTTCTGCCTATTTCTTCCTATCATTTTCTGGAATTTCATTTCTTCTATCCGAACGGTGAAGAAATTCTTTCATAGGAATAAAAAGCATAAAAAAAAGGAAGTCAAACGACTTCCTTTTTTTATGTTTTTATAAAACTAGAACCTGAATTTCAATGATAAACCCAGGTCAAATAAGTTTATTCCTGCATAATGGGGGGCAATTTCAAAAAAAGGCTTGTAATCCAGGCCAATAACCAGAGGTATTTCTTTAATCCTGTACTCAAGGCCTAAATACCCGTCTATACCAATAAATGGACCATAATCTACATTATTATCATAAGAATAATAATGATGATAACCGAAAAATTCCTCATTTCTGTCATAATAAGCCGCACCCACATGCAAACCATAACCGCTCATGAAATAAAAACCATTGGCAAGGTCAAGTAAAGCGGGAGTATGATTTATTCGCAAGCCGGTAAGTTTAAAACCCCCATACCATACATCGCCAAGGATACCTTCATAAGCAACATCGCTACTTACAAAATGTTTGAAAGTTATCCCTGAAGAATAACCGCCCCTTATACCAACAGAATTTTTATAGCTCTGAGAAAAACCTGTAGTTAAACTCAAAAACAAAAAAGAAATTACTATTAAACGTTTCATATTCATCAATTTAAAATTAATTTTTCATCTATCTTATTTTATCTGCCCACCTCACTAACAATATATTATAAATCTTAAGCCCTTCAAAATAAATACTCCCATACATTCCTTAAAAGAATGCCGGCTCATCATTTCGGTACAAATGTAGAAAATAAATCGGGAAATACATTGACCAACAAACTCATAACATAAATTGAATGGATTTTGTTGTTTAATTCTTATCCTTAATTTTAAAATTTTTTAAGCTAATCTTCAATAAAAAACCTCTTCCATTTTGGGAAAGAGGTCTTTTATACTATTTCTTGAGGATATTATGCTTGTGCAGTAGGCCCTCCAAAAGCCATTGGAATAACAGGCCCTGAATCCACATGCTCAATAGTTCCATTGGCAGCCTCATATTTAGATATGTTGTCTTTTAAAGCATACAAAAGGCGTTTGGCATGTTCCGGAGTTAAAATAATTCTTGATTTTACCTCAGCCTTGGGAACACCAGGCATAATTCTGACAAAATCAAGCACAAATTCAGAAGATGAATGGGTAATAATGGCCAGGTTAGAATAAATGCCCTGGGCAATTTCCTCTTTCAATTCAATATTAATCTGACCTTCTTCTTCTTCTTTTTTCTGTTCCATGGTTATAATTATTTTCCGGTTTCTACCTTTTCTTCTACTTCTTCAGACTTTGTATTGACAAGCTTATCATATTCCTCCATAGAGCCTACAATTATCTTATTGTATTCTCTAATTCCGGTACCAGCAGGAATAAGATGTCCTACAATTACATTTTCCTTTAATCCGTCCAGTTCATCAACTTTACCGTAAATAGCAGCTTCATTCAAGACTTTTGTGGTTTCCTGGAACGAAGCAGCCGACATCCAACTCTTGGTCTGCAAAGATGCCTTGGTAATACCCTGAAGTACCTGACTTGAAGTAGCAGGAACTGCATCACGAGCCTCAACCAACTTCATATCCTTGCGTTTAAGTATGGAATTTTCGTCGCGTAACTTACGGGCAGTAATAATCTGACCGGCTTTCACATTGACCGAATCGCCCGGATCTTCTACAACCTTCTTCCCAAAGATCCAATCATTTTCAGCCATAAATTCAAGTTTATCAACCACCTGTTTTTCAAGGAAATGAGTATCACCAGCATCCTCTATAACCACTTTACGCATCATCTGACGAACAATTACTTCAAAATGTTTATCGTTAATCTTTACACCCTGAAGCCTGTATACTTCCTGTACTTCATTGACAATGTATTCCTGAACCTTGGTTGGACCTTTAATAGCCAGAATATCAGCAGGAGTGATTGCTCCGTCTGACAAAGGAGTACCGGCACGTACATAATCATTTTCCTGAACCAAAATCTGCTTTGACAAAGGAACCAGGTACTTTTTAACTTCACCGGATTTTGACTGGATAATAATTTCCCGGTTACCACGTTTAATTTTCCCATAAGAAACTTCACCATCGATTTCAGAAACAACTGCAGGATTAGATGGGTTACGGGCCTCAAATAACTCAGTTACACGGGGCAAACCACCGGTAATATCGCCGGCTTTACCTAACGAACGAGGAATTTTAACAAGCACCTCACCCGCATTAACCTTATCTCCTTCATTGACAACGATATGAGAGCTTACAGGCAAGTTATATGACTTAAGCACTTCACCCTCGCCGGAAACAATTTTAATAACCGGGTTCTTTGTTTTATCTCTGGTTTCAACCACAACTTTTTCTTTGAAACCGGTTTGTTCATCGGATTCTTCGCGGTATGTGGTCCCTTCTATAATGCTTTCAAATTCAATCTTACCCGTCATTTCAGAGATGATCACGGCATTGTATGGATCCCAGTCGCAAATCAGTTCACCCTTCTTCACTTCAGCCCCATTATCTATATAGAGTTTGGAACCATAAGGAATACTATGGTTGGTAAGAGAGATATTTGTATTTTTATCAACAATTCTAAGTTCGGCCAAACGACCAATCACAATCTGAACTTTCTTACCGCTTTCATCAACCTGTTCAACAGTACGAAGTTCGTCAATATCGGCAATACCATCATACTTGGCAACCACACTAGCATTGGCAGCAATATTTGAAGCAGTACCACCGACGTGGAAAGTACGAAGTGTCAACTGTGTACCAGGTTCTCCGATTGACTGGGCAGCAATAACGCCACAAGCTTCACCTGCTTGAACCATACGTCCGGTTGCAAGGTTACGGCCATAACATTTAGCACAAACCCCTTTCTTCGATTCGCAGGTAAGTACGGAACGTATTTCAACCTGTTCAATAGGGGAATCCTCAATAATCTGGGCAATATCCTCGGTGATTTCTTCACCGGCGGCAATAATCAACTTACCGGTCAGAGGATGATAAACATCATGAACGGTAGTACGTCCCAGAATTCTATCATAAAGAGATTCAACTAATTCTTCATTATGTCTGATGGCAGTAGCAACCAAACCACGAAGTGTACCGCAGTCACTCTCAGTTACAATCACATCCTGAGACACATCAACAAGACGGCGGGTAAGATAACCGGCATCAGCAGTCTTTAATGCAGTATCAGCCAAACCTTTTCGGGCACCGTGAGTTGAAATAAAGTATTCCAAAACCGAAAGCCCTTCTTTGAAGTTAGCCAAAATTGGGTTCTCAATGATCTGGGCTTCAGAAGCACCGGATTTCTGAGGTTTTGCCATCAGTCCACGCATACCGGAGAGCTGACGAATCTGTTCTTTAGAACCACGGGCGCCGGAATCAAGCATCATATAAACTGCATTGAATCCCTTTTTGTCTTTAACCAACTGGTTCATCAGACTTTGGGTCAACTTGGCATTGGTATGTGTCCAAATATCGATAATCTGATTGTATCTTTCATTGTTGGTAATGAAACCCATATTATAGTTGTTCATTACCTCATCAACCTGCTTGTATCCTTCGTTAACCAGTTCAGCCTTATCTTTAGGAATAATCACATCTTCAAGGTTGAACGAAAGTCCGCCTCTAAATGCCATATAATATCCCAGGTTCTTGATATCATCAAGGAACTGTGCAGTACGGGAGGTACCGCATTGTTTCATCACCATACCAATGATATCACGCAATGATTTCTTGGTAAGTAATTCATTGATGTACCCAACTTCTTTAGGAACCAACTCATTAACAATGATTCTGCCCAAAGTGGTTTCTACCAGTTCGTAATGGGCATCAGTTTTTTGTTTTTCCTTGGGAAGACGCAGCTTAACAATAGCATGCAGGTCAACCCGACCTTCATTGTAAGCAATGGTTGCTTCTTCGGCAGAATAGAAAATAAGCCCTTCACCTTTAACTATATCATCAGGAGTACTTTTACGGGCTTTGGTTATATAATACAAACCCAGAACCATATCCTGAGAAGGAACGGCAACTGGGGCACCATTTGCAGGATTAAGAATATTGTGTGAAGCCAGCATCAATAATTGGGCTTCAACAATAGCGGAATTCCCCAAAGGTAAATGCACAGCCATCTGGTCACCATCGAAATCCGCATTGAATGCAGTACAAACCAATGGGTGCAACTGAATAGCTTTGCCTTCAATTAATTTGGGCTGAAATGCCTGAATACCCAAACGGTGCAAAGTAGGTGCACGGTTAAGCAGAACCGGATGACCCTTAAGTACATTTTCAAGTATATCCCAAACAACAGGATCCTTGCGGTCAACTATTTTCTTGGCCGATTTAACAGTTTTGACGATGCCTCTTTCAATCAGCTTGCGAATGATAAAAGGCTTATATAACTCGGCAGCCATATCTTTAGGCAAACCACATTCATGAAGATGAAGTTCCGGGCCTACCACAATTACTGAACGGGCAGAATAATCAACACGCTTACCTAACAAATTCTGACGGAAACGGCCCTGTTTACCTTTCAAGCTGTCGCTCAAAGATTTCAATGGCCTGTTGGCATCAGTTTTAACAGCGTTTGATTTACGCGAGTTATCAAATAAAGAATCAACAGCTTCCTGAAGCATACGTTTTTCGTTACGCAGAATAACTTCCGGTGCTTTAATTTCAATTAATCTTTTCAGACGGTTGTTACGAATGATCACCCTTCTGTAAAGGTCGTTCAGATCGGAGGTGGCAAAACGGCCGCCATCCAGGGGAACCAAAGGCCTAAGCTCAGGAGGAATAACCGGGATAACCTTCATGATCATCCACTCAGGTTTATTTATCCCCTTGGATTCTCTGAAGGCTTCTACAACATTCAGGCGCTTCAAAGCCTCACTTTTACGTTGCTGGGAAGTTTCCTTGCTGGCTTTATGCCTTAAAGAATAGGAAAGATCATCCAGATCAAGTCTGGACAAAAGACTATACAGAGCCTCAGCGCCCATCCCTGCAATAAACTTGTTGGGATCGTTATCATCAAGGTTCTGATTATCTTTGGGTAATGTATCCAGAATATTCAGATATTCCTCTTCAGTAAGGAAATCCATATATTTTACACCGTCAGCTTCTTTGATACCGGGGTTTATTACGACATATCTTTCATAATAAATGATAGCATCCAGCTTCTTGGTCGGCAATCCTAAAAGATACCCAATCTTATTGGGAAGCGATCGGAAATACCAAATATGAGCGACAGGGACAACCAATGAAATGTGCCCCATCCTTTCACGTCGAACCTTTTTTTCAGTTACCTCTACCCCACAACGATCACAAACAATGCCCTTATACCGAATTCTTTTATATTTTCCGCAATGGCACTCGTAATCTTTAACAGGACCAAAAATTCTTTCGCAAAAAAGCCCGTCACGTTCGGGTTTATAAGTCCTGTAGTTAATGGTTTCCGGCTTCAACACTTCTCCACTTGAATGCTCCAAAATCTCCTCAGGAGAAGCCAAACCGATAGAGATTCTTGTAAAATTACTTTTTACTTTGGTATCTCTTCTAAATGACATATTTCGAAAATTAATTATTTATCAGAACAATAATAAGAAATGGATATGAAGCCAAGCTTCATATCCAATATTATAATATTTACTCGAGGTTAATGCTTAACCCCAATCCGCGGAGTTCATGCAGCAGCACATTGAAAGACTCCGGAATTCCGGGAATTGGCATTGGCTCACCTTTAACAATACTTTCATAAGCCTTAGCCCTGCCCATCACATCATCACTCTTAACAGTAAGTATTTCCTGTAAAATATGAGATGCTCCGAAAGCTTCAAGTGCCCAAACTTCCATTTCACCAAAACGCTGACCACCAAACTGAGCTTTACCGCCAAGAGGCTGTTGCGTAATAAGCGAATATGGTCCAATAGAACGGGCATGCATCTTATCATCAACCATGTGTCCCAGTTTCAACATATAAATCACCCCGACAGTGGCAGGCTGATCGAAACGTTCACCGGTTCCACCATCATAGAGGTATGATTTACCGAAACGTGGTAATCCGGCCTTATCGGTAAATTCAGAAATCTGATCAAGGGAAGCACCGTCAAAAATAGGAGTTGCAAAGTTAACGCCAAGCACTCTACCTGCCCAACCCAAAACAGTTTCATAAATCTGTCCCAAGTTCATACGGGAAGGCACACCCAAGGGGTTCAAAACAATATCCACAGGAGTTCCGTCTTCGAGGAAAGGCATATCTTCATCAGGTACAATCTTAGAAACAATACCTTTATTTCCATGTCGACCGGCCATCTTATCACCAACTTTCAGCTTACGTTTTTTAGCAATATAAACCTTAGCCAGTTTGATAATTCCTGTAGGAAGATCATCACCAACTGTAATATTATATTTCTTACGTTTATAAATTGCATCAATCTCTTTGAACTTCAGATTGTAATTGTATACCAGTTGTTTAATGGTATCGTTCTTGGCCTTATCTGTAGTCCATTTGTTCGGATTTACTGAAGAATAGTCAATTTCCTGTAAAAGTTTCTGGGTAAACTTAACCCCTTTGGCCACTACATCAGCGTTATAATAATCCTTAACGCCCTGTGAAGTTTTTCCATTGACCAGGATAAACAGCTTGTCGATTAACTTATTCTTTAGCTCTTCAATACTGCCGTTAAATTCCTCTTCAATCTTATCCAGCATCATTTTTTCAGAAGTCTTTCCTTTCTTGTCCTTCATGGAACGGGAGAAAAGTTTCTTGTCAATAACAATGCCTTCCAGGGATGGAGATGCTTTTAATGAGGCATCTTTAACGTCACCCGCTTTATCACCAAAAATAGCCCTCAGCAATTTCTCTTCAGGAGAAGGATCTGATTCACCTTTAGGAGTAATCTTGCCAATCAGGATATCACCCGGCCTGACATAAGCACCAACGCGGATCAAACCGTTTTCATCCAGATTTTTGGTGGCATCTTCGCTGACATTAGGAATATCAGAAGTAAGTTCTTCCAAACCTCTCTTCGTATCCCTAACTTCAAGTTGATACTCGTCAATATGAACTGAAGTGAAGATATCTTCACGGACAATTCTTTCGGATATCACGATAGCATCCTCGAAGTTATACCCTTTCCAAGGCATAAATGCAACTTTCAGGTTACGGCCTAAGGCAAATTCCCCTTTATCTGTAGCATAACCTTCAGTCATAATCTGACCTTCAATTACTTTTTCACCTTTTCTTACAATAGGACGAAGGTTGATACAGGTACTCTGATTGGTTTTTCTATACTTGGGTAAATGATAATGTCTGATATCATCGTCGAAACTGACAAAACGTTCGTCTTCCGTACGTGCATAACGGACAACAATTTCATTAGAATCGACAAATTCAATAATCCCTTCACCCTCGGCAGCAACCATAAGCCTTGAATCCTTTGTAAGAATTCCTTCAATACCAGTACCAACAATTGGAGCTTCTGGATTGAGCAATGGAACCGCCTGACGCATCATGTTTGATCCCATCAAAGCACGGTTGGCATCGTCGTGTTCAAGGAATGGAATTAATGATGCTGCAATAGAAGCAATCTGGTTAGGTGCAACATCCATTAAATCTACCTTTGTGGCTTCAGCAAATGGGAAATCACTTTCGTAACGAGATTTAACCTTAGTATTAATAAAGGCGCCATCATCATGCAAAGGAGAATTAGCCTGAGCTATAACTTTCTCTTCTTCTTCTTCGGCAGTCAAATAAACAATATGGTTGTTTTCCAGGTCAACCTTGCCATTATCAACCTTACGATAAGGAGTTTCAATAAACCCTAAAACATTGATTTTTGCAAATACGCACAAAGAAGATATAAGACCGATATTAGGCCCTTCAGGTGTTTCAATAGGACACAAACGGCCATAATGAGTATAGTGAACGTCTCGAACTTCAAAACCTGCTCTTTCACGGGACAAACCGCCAGGCCCTAAAGCTGATAAACGCCGTTTATGGGTTAACTCAGCCAAAGGATTGGTTTGATCCATAAATTGAGAAAGCTGGTTGGTCCCAAAAAAAGAATTAATAACCGACGATAAAGTTTTAGAATTAATCAGGTCAATTGGTGTAAATACTTCATTATCGCGTACGTTCATACGTTCACGAATGGTTCTGGCCATACGGGCCAATCCTACACCAAACTGATTACTCATTTGTTCTCCAACAGTTCTAACCCTACGGTTACTCAGATGGTCGATATCATCAACATCTGCTTTGGAGTTGATCAGTTCAATCAGATATTTGATAATTTCAATAATATCTTCCTTAGTCAGGACTTTGGTATCCATTGAAGTACTAAGTCCCAGCTTCTTATTAATTCTATACCGGCCCACATCACCCAAATCGTAACGTTTGTCGGAGAAGAACAATTTATCAATTACATCACGGGCAGTCGCCTCGTCAGGTGGTTCAGCATTACGAATCAACCTGTAAATATGCATTACAGCTTCCTTCTCTGAGTTACAAGGATCTTTCTGTAATGTGTTATATATAATTTCGTAATCTGATGAACTTTGATTTTCTTTATGAAGCAAAATAGAAGCTGCACCCGAATCAACAATAGCATCAATATGTTCAGGTTCGATAACCGTTTCACGATCGACAACTACTTCATTACGTTCGATAGAAACAACTTCGCCGGTATCTTCATCGACAAAATCTTCTACCCATGTTCTAAGTACACGGGCGGCTAACTTACGGCCAACAATTTTCTTTAAACCGGTTTTTGAAACTTTAAATTCATCGGCCAGGTTAAAAATTTCCAGGATATTTTTATCTGTTTCGAAACCGATAGCGCGCAACAAAGTAGTCACCGGAAGTTTTTTCTTACGGTCGATGTATGCATACATCACATTGTTGATATCGGTAGCAAATTCTATCCAGGAACCCTTAAAAGGAATGATACGGGCAGAATATAATTTTGTACCGTTAGCATGAACACTTTGTCCGAAGAAAACCCCCGGAGAACGATGAAGTTGAGAAACCACAACACGTTCAGCACCATTAATCAGGAAAGTACCCCGTTTGGTCATATATGGGACGGTACCCAAATAAACATCCTGTATCACGGTGTCAAAATCTTCATGTTCAGGATCAGTACAATAAAGTTTCAGCTTTGCTTTAAGCGGTACACTGTAAGTCAGTCCTCTTTCAAGACATTCGTCGATGGAATAACGAGGTGGGTCGACAAAATAATCGAGGAATTCCAGCACAAAATTATTGCGGGTATCTGTGATGGGAAAATTATCAGTAAATACTTTGTACAAGCCTTCATTCCGCCTATTTTCAGGTGTAGTATCCATCTGAAAAAAGTCAACGAAAGACTTTAATTGCACTTCCAAAAAATCTGGATAGTTAGGTAGATTTTTGGTAGAAGCAAAACTTATTCTTTCAGAATTTTTTAAAGACATGTATTTATGGATTAATTGAACTTATATAAATAACGACAAAAAGGCTTAGAATCCTGTAAAAACAGGAATCTAAACCCTGAAAATTTATCTAGTAAAGATATTACTTAAGTTCAACTTCTGCTCCAGCTTCTTTCAATTTAGCGATTAACGAATCAGCTTCTTCTTTAGTAATTCCTTCTTTAACAGGCTTAGGTGCACCGTCTACTAATTCCTTAGCTTCTTTTAATCCAAGACCAGTTAATTCTTTAACCAATTTAACTACTTGTAATTTGCTGGCACCAGCTGCTTTGAGAATAACGTCAAAAGAAGTTTTTTCTTCAGCAACTTCAGCGGCACCGGCAGCTGGACCTGCAGCTACAACAGCAGCAGCGGCTGGTTCGATTCCATATTCATCTTTCAGAATTGCTGCTAATTCATTAACATCTTTTACAGTCAAGTTTACCAACTGTTCTGCAATTGCTTTTAAATCTGCCATTTTTATTACCTTTTTAAATTACTTTTTTGATTACTTTTTTAATTAATTATTTATTCTCTCTCGGAAAGGGTTTTTACAACACCTGCAATGATATTCTTTCCGGACTGTAAAGAAGAAACCACATTCTTCATAGGCGATTGCAACAAAGCAATAATATCGCCGATAAGTTCTTCTTTAGATTTCATGCTTGCCAGTACATCCAGTTGATCGCCCACATAAATGGATTCTTCAACATAAGCACCTTTAATTATAGGTTTTTCGTGATTTTTACGGAATTCCTTAATTAATTTTGCAGGTGTACTCGCTTCATCGCAGAACATTACTGAAGTAGAATTCTTCAATAAACCGAAAAGTTCAGTATACTTATCACCAGACTTTTCCAAAGCTTTCTTCAGCAAATTGTTTTTTACCATCTCTAACTTAATCTGCTTTTCGAAACATTTCCTACGTAAAGCAGATGTATCTGCAGCATTTAAAGTTTCAATATCTGTCAGATAAAAATGTTTTGAATTGGCAAATTCCTGGGTTAGATGGTCAATTATCTTATTTTTCTCTTCGATTTTCATTTCTCTTAAATTTACAACAAAATCTACTTACACAAACCCCAGCTATTCTTCGGTTGAAATTGATTTAGAATCAACATGTAAACCTGGACTCATGGTAGTGGAAAGATAAATACTTTTAACGTAAGTACCTTTAGAGGTAATAGGTTTCATCTTAATCACATTAGCGATGAATTCCTTTACATTATCCACAATTTTCCCTGGTTCAAAAGAAACTTTCCCAATAGAATTATGAATAATTCCGGCCTTATCAACTTTAAATTCGATTTTACCTTGCTTTACCTCCTTAACAGCTTTTCCAATTTCCATGGTAACAGTACCACTTTTGGGGTTTGGCATCAAGCCTCTAGGACCTAAAATTCTACCTAATTGACCTACTTTTCCCATTACTGATGGCATAGTAATAATAATATCCACATCAGTCCAACCACCTTTAATTTTGTCTATGTATTCTTCCAATCCTACATAGTCAGCTCCGGCTTCTTTGGCCTCAGCTTCTTTATCAGGTGTACATAAAACCAAAACGCGGATTACTTTTCCAGTTCCATGAGGCAAAGTAACCACACCACGTACCATTTGATTGGATTTCTTAGGATCTACACCTAAACGAACGTCAACATCGACGGAAGCATCAAATTTGGTAGTGGTAATATCTTTAAGCAAACGTGTAGCCTCGCTCAATTTATATTGACGGCCGGCTTCAATCTTGCTTAACGCTAACTTTCTATTTTTTGTAAGTCTTGTCATTTCTCCAACGAAAAATTAAAATTTAAAAAGGAGGATTGCCCTTAATTGTTATACCCATGCTTCGAGCTGTACCAGCAACCAACCTCATAGCCGATTCAACAGTAAAGGCATTCAAATCCGGCATTTTATCCTCAGCGATTTCCTTAACCTGATCCCAAGAAATGTTGGCAACCTTAATACGGTTAGGCTCAGCTGAACCTGATTTCACCTTTGCAACCTCGAGCAATTGAACTGCAACAGGAGAAGCCTTAGTAATAAAATCAAAAGATTTATCCTTGTATACAGTTATAATTACAGGTATAACTTTTCCTGCTTTATCCTGAGTTTTTGCATTAAACTTCTTGCAAAAATCCATGATGTTTACTCCTTTGGAACCCAAAGCAGGACCTACTGGAGGAGATGGATTTGCTGCACCACCCCGAATTTGCAATTTAATGATTCCTGTAACTTCTTTTGCCATAATTCGATTCTTTTCTCAATTTATTCTTTTTCTACTTGCATGAAGCTAAGTTCTAAGGGAGTTTTTCTTCCGAAAATCTTCACCATGACCTTCAACTTCTTTTTTTCATCATTAACTTCTTCAATGATACCGGTAAAACTATTGAACGGACCATCGATCACTTTCACTGATTCACCGACACAAAATGGAGTAGTTAACTCTTCATCTTCAGCAGCCAGTTCATCAACTTTCCCTAAAATTCGGTTAATTTCAGAAGTACGCAAGGGAATAGGAACATCACCCCTATTACCCAAAAAGCCCATCACATTAGGAATATTACGCAAAACATGAGGTACCTCCCCAACTAATGCAGCTTCTACTAAAATATAACCGGGATAGAAATTTCTCTCTTTACTAATCTTTTTTCCCCCCCTCACTTGATAAACTTTTTCGGTGGGAATCAAAACCTGAGAAACGTAATCCTGTAGATTAAGTCGGCT
The DNA here is from genome assembly GCA_030706565.1 of Bacteroidota bacterium. NCBI lineage: Bacteria > Pseudomonadati > Bacteroidota > Bacteroidota bacterium. Next base: position 18,308 of record JAUZOH010000004.1, read on the forward strand.
TACTTCATTTTCGATATATTCTTTGACTTTTTTTTCTTTTCCACTAATAGCTTTAAGAACATACCACTTTTTTTCGACTTCACCCATTCAGTTTAGAGATTAAAAAAACATACTAAAGATTAATTGTATCAGATTTTGGAAGCTAAAATCCATTACAAAAACGATTACTGCAATTATTAAGGAAGCAATCATAACTACAATACCGCTATTTTGTAATTCTGACCAAGTTGGCCATGAAACTTTATGAAATAATTCGTTAAAAGCTTCTTGAATATAGAGTTTAATTTTCATTTTCTCTTAAAGTATGCACGGGTGGAGAGACTCGAACTCCCAACCAATGGTTTTGGAGACCACTACTCTACCAATTGAGCTACACCCGTAAAAATATTTCTGCCTTCATAAAACAATGCTAAAGCATTGTTTTATTCTACTATTTCGGTTACCTGACCAGCACCTACTGTTCTGCCACCTTCACGAATAGCGAAACGCAAATTCTTGTTGATAGCAACAGGATAAATCAAAGTTACAGTGATGGTAACATTATCGCCAGGCATTACCATTTCTACTCCATCAGGTAATTTTATTTCACCTGTAACATCAAGAGTTCTTAAATAGAACTGAGGACGATATTCATTGTGGAAAGGAGTATGACGGCCACCTTCTTCTTTCTTCAACACGTAAACTTCAGCTTTGAATTTAGTGTGAGGAGTGATAGAACCAGGTTTGGCAATAACCATACCTCTTTTTATTTCTTTCTTATCAATACCTCTAAGTAATAAACCTACATTGTCACCAGCTTCACCGTCATCAAGGATCTTACGGAACATTTCCACACCAGTTACAACAGTCTTCTTGCTGGGGCCTAAGCCAACGATTTCCATTTCATCACCGGTCTTAACAACACCCGTTTCAATACGTCCTGTAGCAACTGTTCCACGGCCTGTAATTGAGAAGATATCCTCAACTGGCATCAGGAAAGGTTTTTCATTCTCACGGGGAGGTATCGGAATATAATCATCAACAAAGTTCATCAATTCCACAACCTTTTCTTCCCATTTAGGTTCACCATTCAGGGCACCTAAAGCAGAACCACGAACGATAGGAGCATTTGCACCATCATAACCATAGAAAGTCAATAATTCACGAACTTCCATTTCAACCAAGTCGAGCAATTCGGGATCATCAACCTGATCAACTTTATTCATGAATACAACGATCTTGGGAACACCAACCTGACGAGCCAAAAGAATATGTTCTCTGGTTTGGGGCATAGGACCATCCGTAGCGGCAACAACCAAAATAGCACCGTCCATCTGGGCAGCACCAGTAACCATATTCTTTACATAATCAGCATGACCCGGGCAATCAACGTGAGCATAGTGACGTTTTTCAGTCTGATACTCAACGTGTGCGGTATTAATAGTAATACCTCTTTCCTTTTCTTCAGGTGCATTATCAATCTGGTCGAATGTCTTTATTTCAGATAAACCTCTCTTTGCCAACACCATAGTGATTGCAGCAGTAAGAGTTGTCTTTCCATGGTCAACATGACCAATTGTACCAATATTAACATGGGGTTTTGACCTGTCAAATTTTTCTTTAGCCATAACTTTAGTAATTAGATAAATTTAAAATTTATAAGTTATAAAAAAGCAAGGGATCTTCATTATATTAGAGCCAATGATGGGAGTTGAACCCATGACCCCTTCCTTACCAAGGAAGTGCTCTACCACTGAGCTACATCGGCATTCTGTTCTTATTGATTCACTGCTCCCTTAAAGAGATAATCTTAAGAAAATCAACAGAACATTGCTCATTACCTTATCAGTTTCTCAACACGTTCTTTCCACCGAACCACGAAACTGAAAAATAAAGAGCGGGAAACGAGACTCGAACCCGCGACCCCAACCTTGGAAGAGTTGTGCTCTACCAACTGAGCTATTCCCGCATACTTTCCAAATCAGCCTATAGCTAATTATCTATTTCAATAAAATAAACCAATTAAAGTTCAAGTCTTAAAGCCAGAATAAATTGCAACTTTAAAATAATTTTAATACTTGAAACCTTAATTTTATTATTCTCAAAGAACCTTTTATGCTTTTTTGATTATACCAAACAGATCTATTTAAAGTTTTAGTATTTCTAAACTTTAAGAATATTTTAAATAAAAAAGTGGGGAGGGCAGGATTCGAACCTACGAAGGCGTCAGCCAACAGATTTACAGTCTGCCCCAGTTGGCCACTTTGGTACCTCCCCCTTTTTAAAATATCTTTTTTAAATCTTAATTCAGTACAACAAAATTTCAATCAACCCTTGCTAAAAAAGCAACATATATCAAGTTTCTCTAATTTATTCTACCATCAATAAAATAATTATCAATAGTCAAAATCACGAGCCGATGGAGGGATTCGAACCCCCGACCAGCTGATTACAAATCAGCTGCTCTGGCCAACTGAGCTACATCGGCAAAACAAAGAACGCTACACTTAACTTCCCCCCTTGAATTTTGGGTTGGCAAATGTATAAATATTTTATTTAACACACAAAGAAAATGATTTTTTTTTCAAGAAAATCCTATTTTCTAAGCTTTGTTTTATGTTTATCAATTTGCGAACGCAAAGCATCAATTGCATTATCCGTTGATTCTTCGAAAGTTCTGCTCTGTTTTTTTGCGAACAAATCATTGCCTGGAATTTCCAGCTTTATTTCTACAACCTTGTTTTCCAGCTCCTGATCCTTATCAATTCTTAAAAAGACTTCGGCACCAATAATCTCATCATAAAATTGAACTAACTTTTTGACTTTTACAGTAATAAAGTCGAGTAATTTTTTATCGGCATCAAACCTGATAGATTTAATTTTCACATTCATGATCAACCTCCTTTTGATTTATGCCCTAGGATGAGCCTGATTATAAACTTTTTTTAATTTTTCAAACGTATTGTGCGTATAAATCTGTGTGGCCGAAAGATTGGCATGACCCAATAATTCTTTAATCGCATTTAGATCTGCACCGTTGTTCAATAATTCTGTTGCAAAGGTATGCCTTAAAACATGTGGACTTTTCTTTTCTATCGTGGTAACATATGGCAGGTAACGATGTACTACCCGGTAAACCAACTTTCCATATACCTTCTCCCCCTTTGCAGTGAAGAAAAGATAATCAGCAGCCCCCATGCTTTTTATTTCAGACGCCAAGGCCTGGTAACTTTCAATATCCTTATAGAACCTGCGGCTGATGGGTATCAGTCTCTCCTTATTCCTTTTCCCTAAGACTTTAATGGTCAAATTGCTTTTGTCTATATCCGCATTTTTTAAACCCGTCAATTCTGATAACCTCATGCCGGTACAATACAGCATCTCCAAAATCAACCTGTCCCTTAGGCCCCAAAAACCATCGCCGAAATCCACCTCTTTAAACAATTTGTCAATACCTTTATGATCGACAAACTCAGGTAATCTCTTCTCAGTTTTTAAGGACAACACATGCTCTACAGGATTATCCTTAATAAGTCCTTCCTTTAGAAGATATTTAAAAAATGATTTTAATGCAGTAAGCTTACGATTGACTGAGCGGGATGATAATCCTTCTTCCATTAAACTTACCACCCATAACCTGATAATCTGATAATTAAAATGCAACAGATCAACCTCGTCCCCCTGGCCTCCACAAAAGATGAAAAACTGCGTTAAATCAGTTTTGTATGATGTAACAGTATACTTCGAACATCGTTTTTCATTTTGCAGATAATCAAGGAATGAATCAGCATAAGTCATGAGCTAACTTTTTACATTTCTTCCCGGAAGAGCCTTTGTCTGGCTTATTGTTCTTCTTCTCTTTGCATCTGTTCAATATAGATGGCGTGCTTAATAATATCACGTCTCTTAACAGAAGGTTTTGTAAAAGATTGTCTTTCTCTCAGTTCTTTGATAACGCCTGTTTTTTCAAATTTTCTTTTAAATTTTTTCAGCGCTCTTTCGATGTTTTCGCCTTCTTTTAATGGTACGATAATCATAAGTTAAATTTTTAGTAAAACGAGCCGCAAATTTATTCAAATAAAAAACACAAATCAAATATTTAAGCCTTTAAATAAACTTTTTATTGAAATTATTTTGCCCACAATTCATAAAAAACTGCTGACAGAGCCTGAATAAACACATTATCAACTTTATAAAACTTCTCGTTTACTTACATCTGAACATAAAATTAAGTAATTTTTCCAATAAAAAGAAGCTTTCGCAATTTTTTGCATCAAAACTACTGAACCGATAAGTAAGGTTTCAATTTTTCGTATTCTGTTTTTGTCAACACATGATTATCAAGCAATTCAAAGGAATTCTGAATTCTTCCCTTTAATTCCCGGTATTTTACTATGCCTTTGGCCTGAAATAACCGTAAATACGGATGATGTGCCAATTCAAAAGCCGATAACTTATTGATGTTGATTTTTTGAATATTCAAGCTGTCCAATATGATTTTGCCATCAAGTTGTGAAATCACTTCAGGACTCAATCCCCAAACTTCATACAATTGCTTTTTCGAAGAAAAACCACCTAACCTTTGGCGATATTTAACTATCCTTGCAGAAAGCGCCGTCCCTATTCCCGGCAACCTTTTTAATTCGGCCGTATCTGAGGAATTCAATTCAACCGGACGAAAGGCCGGTTTATTCACCGGAAAAACATTGGCTTTATACTTGATATTTTCAGCAGGGATTACAATATATGGTTCTAAACGCAAGTAATCTCCGGATGAAATGCCATAAATTTTTTTCAAATCTTCTTTATGAAAAAACTTCCCTCCTTTGCTGGTATAATTAAGAATGATTTTTATCTGGAAGGGTTTTAATCCCAACTTTTCCCAATCGGAATCAGAGGTATGATTGGGATCAAAAGGGAACAAAGTAAATTTTCTTTGAGTTTTTGCCCTGTTTTCAACTTTTTCCTGAGTTTCCTTAAGTTTTAAACTTTTCTCAAAATTATTGATTTGCGTTCTGAATCGCTCATTTTCCTCCTGATTGGTCTTAGGAGGCATCATGCCGGTCAGATGGTTCAAAACGATCAGAACGACACAAATCACAAGCAATATGATGATTCCGTTGCGATCGCCTTTGGAGAAAGTAAAATAATCTTTTACAAATCGTTTTAAATTCATTTATAAACAGATGACAAAAATTTAACATTTCTATTCAAGTTACGAAATATTGTCACCCCACCCAAATTATTTTCTGGTTTTAATGATAAAAAACAAACCGCTTAGTACATTCAACAGGCAAACGATCATCCCAAATTTGAACATACCCAACCAGGGAATAAGAAAAACAGAGGCAAGCAAAATACCGAAGGCTGATCCTAAAGAATCGGCACTATATAAGGAACCTGCGACTTTTCCATACTCACCCTTCTGAAAAATACTGGCCATCGAAAATTCCATTCCAATCAGTACAGCAATCATTAAGGTAAGGATGAAAAATAACAAATGAATAAGAACGACATGCGTATTAATCTGTTTGAAAAAAAAGACGGCCATTGGCATCAATAAGGCATAAAGGGCAATAATAAGTTGTATTTGCAACATGGTTCTACGGTTGACTTCCGCTATAATCCTGTGCCTGTAAAAAGCACCCAGTGCCAAACCTGCCATAAACAAAGTAATGATAACCCCTGTCATTTGAAATACATATCCATAAAGTATTTGAAATGCCAATATCAGGGCAAATTCCAGCGAAGCAGCCGCAAAACCTCCGGCAAACATGGTTATATTCACTGCATTAAGACGCCAGTAAACAATAATCATCAAAATAAACAGAAAAGACAGGATTAGCCAAAGATTAACCTTAAAATAGCTGAGCCAATACAAGGTTTGCCGGTAGCACGAAACCGGTATAAAATCCTTATTGACAGGTGCATTTTGATCAATCTTACGGAGGATATAGTGACTTCGTTGTGCAAGCAATTCATCCTCAATATAATATTTATTTACATACAGATTGGAGATTTTCAATGATTCAACCAGGCTTGCAACTTTCAGGCTCAAAGGTTTATCAGAGGCGATAAAATAATTCTTCATCCCGGGAATGATTAATACATTTTTAAATGAAGTTTTCAGGGTATTGTACAACACCGAATTCAAATCAGCAACTTCCCTGCTCACATAATCGGAAGTAGACATCAGCCTATAAGAAACCACCGCCCCGGGAAGAAGCTTACTTTTTAATTCCTTTAGAAATTCAACGGTATAGTAGCGGTTGATTTCAGAAGTGCCCGGTTCCGGTAAATTGATCAAAGCAACATCATACAAAACAGGCGTCCGTTTGATATACAACCTGGCATCCTGATTAATAACATGAATCCCCCTATGGTTTAAAGAATGAGTATAGTGCAAACCAACTTGAATTAGCCATGGATTGATTTCTACATAATCAATTTGATTTACAGGATATTTGAAAATTTCATCGGTAATGCCTGAAATTCCTCCCGAAACAAGTAACACTTTCCGGGAATAAGGACGCTGGACCATTGCATAATGTGTATTTTCTTCATTTTCAATCATATTGGCCGTATTAAAAAGCAGCACATTATTTTCATAAAAATTGAGTTGCTCTCCGGTTTGAGTAACCACAAGATTTCCATAAGGTGTCCCCTTTTGATATATCAGTGTTTGTCCTTTAAAAAGGTACTTTTTCATCAACTGGTCCCCGTTGATGCCAAAAGAAACTATGCCGCCAATCAGAATTACCCAGGCAAGTATCACGTAATAATAATTATATCGCCAATGCAGGCTGAAGTAAAAAACGGCTAAAAAATTAATGCACATCATTACCTGCAGGCATTGGACAGAAGGAAGAAGAAATACAAGAATAAAATTGAATAAAGCACCACCTATGACACTTCCCAAAGACTCGTATGCATACGTTTTGTTGATTTGGTTTGATAAACAAGTGTGAGAAATCAGTTTTGCCAAAGTGGTAAAAACAGAACCGGATAACACACAAAAAGGCAAAAGCAGGACAAACGAAGAGGCAAGAATCTGAAAAAAGCCCAACATACTGCCTTCGGGGAAAATAACATTCTTGTAATAATCAAGTAGAAAAACGATAAGGATAGGTAAAACGCCCAAAACAATAAGTGATATAAGAACAAACTTCCTGCTGTTCTTAATCTTGAAATTAAAATACCGGCCGAGAAAGGCTCCCAGTGCCGTTAAAAGCATCCAGTTGCACAAAATAGCCCCGATAACAAGTTCATTCCCATAAAAGACAGTTAGAAACTCACGGATCAGAACTGTTTGAGAAAAAATAGCCGACATTCCAAGAATAAAGACTGCTATTTTAAAATCTTTCAGCAAGAATGACTTGTTGGACGGTAAAAGGTAACTGTAAACATCATTTTGATTAGGAGTAAAAGAATTACTTTTGATGAAATGCCAAAGATTAAAATTCTTCATGACCCGATATTTTCAAAATGAAAAATCTTGCACCGACAGTTAAATGCAGACGGCAGTAGTAAGATTTTCAAAATGGCCGTAAAACCGAAGCAAGCATTAAAAACTTTTATTTTTCTTCAGAAAACACGTAGGCTTCATAAGTATATAATTCGGCATCCTTCCAGCCATCCCAACCAATTCCTGCTTTGTCGCGTGCACAATGCCCCAGGAATTCTTCTTTGCTCCAACCTGTTGATTTGGCAACTTGTGGCAAAAATGTTCCGCTTCTAAACCCTTTCTTTATATAAACGCCATGTTTTCCCAGGATGATTTCGTCAATGGAATGTATTCTCTTCATAGGTGTGAGGACAGAAATCTCAATTCGAAGCTGAGGAACCTCACTTTTTTCTACTTCAGGGAAACGGGGATCCTGCGTGGCAGCCGAAACAGCCATTTGCTGGACGACTTCATATAAAGGTTCGTTAGAAGTGAAATTCCCTATGCAACCTCTTAATTCACCTGCTTTGGTAAGTGTCACAAATGCCCCGCAGTTTGCAAGTAAGGCTTTGGGAAGCTCGTTTTTATTAATTTCAGGTATCTTTTTATTCTGTAAATATTGCTCAATAGTCTGACGGGCAATGGTCAGTAATTTCTTTTTCTCAACATCTGAAAGATTAAAAGCCGTCCGGTTTTCCTTTTTACCTTTTAATGTTGCTTTCAATCCAAAATAACCCACTACTTTGTCTTTATCCCCATAGGGGCTGTCCCCGGAATTTTTATATTGAACCGGAGTAATCGACACATTGGAATTACCCTGAGTCATGTACAAGAATGTCAGCACCGAGGGCCAGCCGCATAAACTGGTAACCAGGTCAGGTATCCGCTTTGAGGCATTGCTTCTCAATGTTCTGATCAGCATATCAGGAGAATTGGACTCTATGGCTTTTGCCGTAAGATGATCTACTTCGATAGCATCCTGAAAGGATGGATAGTGGGAAAAATCTGAACTGATCACAAAAAGGTTGTCCATGGTCAAATAGGGTTTCAATGCCCCGGCAATTTCCTGGCAAGTTTCAACAGTTTGTGTCCCAAGCAAAATAGGTACAATTTTGAACTCTTTTTTCAGGTGATATTGGAGAAAAGGCAATTGAACCTCCAGGCTATGTTCCTGGCGATGCACATCAGCATCGCCGGAGAATATATCTGAATGTTCTTTAATTAGCTTATTGGCCAGGGGGATATCCACCTTAACAATTCCCAAAGGAGTAGCAAAATTGCCTTTGTTATATATGGCTGCACCTTCAAATGAAGCCCGATGGCTTGAGCCAATCACAAAAATATCCGTGTATTCACCCTCCGAAGGCAACTGATTGATACTACTGGCAGCTACTCCTGCTGAAAACACATAACCCGCATGGGGACAAATAACTGCCACTACATGCCCCTCTCCTTCCCCGGAAAATTTGATTGCCCTGGAAAAATATTTTTTCAGATCAGCGCGGAGGGAATCAGGATTGGAGGGATAAAATTGCCCGGCAACAGCCGGCTGTCTGGTCACCAGATTTTTATCACTTTCAGACATCTTATTAACTTGTGAATGACAATAAGTAAATGAAAACAAAAGTCCCAATACAAAAAAAAGACACAACGGATCATTTGGCTTCCTTATTCTCATCTTTATTCTCAACTAGAATTTACAATTTAAGAATAAAAAATCAAAGAAGAATGGAATTTCTGAAATATTTTCAAGGAATGGAATTAAAAACAGGAATTATAAACTATTTATTAGAAAAATAATTAAATAATGACTCAGGTTAAAATAAAATTTATATATTTATATAGGTGAAAAATATCAGACAGATGATAAATTGATTGTGTTTTTTGTATTCTTATCAATTAAATTTATTGTTAATCGTTTAAAAATAAAACAAATTCCCAGTGTTAAAGAGTACCCGGAAAATCTATAAGAGAGTACGGAGCGGTTGTCGAAAAGCTTTAAGAGTAGACCCAATAAAAAACTAATATTTATGAAAAATTTTATAAAATTCTTATTAGTAATCTGTTGCATGTTTGTTGTAAGCGGTGTTCAGGCTCAGATAAAATTTGGACCTAAATTCGGTTTAAATCTGTCGACCATGACCATGAAAGAATCAGGAATCAGTATTGATCCCAAAACAAGGGCAGGCATACATTTAGGCCTTATAGGAGAAATACCTCTGCAAAACAATTTCAACATACAAACCGGTTTCTTTTTCTCAATGAAAGGGTCCAAGTATTCCGTAGGTAATACAGATATGACTATTTCACCAAATTACCTGGAAATCCCGGTTAATGCATTATATAAATATGAATTAGGTTCAGCAAAATTATTGTTATTCGCAGGGCCCTACTTCGCTTATGGCATAGGCGGAAAATATAAAGCAGATGGTGAATCCCAAGATATTAAGTTTGGTTCAGGTGACAATAATGACATGAAAGCATTTGATATGGGCTTAAATTTAGGAGCCGGCATTGAAATCAGTGATTTCCAAATTACAGCTCAATATGGTTTAGGATTGGCTAATTTAGCTCCCGTTTCTACAAATGATGCAAAAATGAAGAATAGGGTTTTCGGAATTTCTATAGCCTATTTAATGTCAGCAACTAAATAAGCTAATTTGAATTTATTGAAAAGAAGTTAAATTCTTATTTAGTAAATAATTGATCAGGAAGTGAGCGGATTTTATCTACTCACTTCTTTTTATTTTAAGGCTGGTTAAAAAATTTAATATCCATTTCCTCATTACCTGTGGCACATCCCATTATACGGGCATAACCTGCATGTATCCTGATTTGTGGTTTGCTCAAAGGACAAATCCTTATTGAATAAATTGGCCAATAGATTGTATAATTGAACCTCAAATTCCTGAGAGATATCCCTGTAATTGGTGATTTTTTGAACCTTGTTCCTGATACCTGTTTCCAGATGATAGTCCCAATTTCCCCCGAACAGCTCTTTTAAAAAATAAAGGCCTGGGACAATGGCAATAGCTTCGGGTCTTTCAGAAGCATAAAATTGAGAATATATAAAGGTTTGCAAGGCGGCCTTGTTCCTCTTTCGGGTCATTGAGTCGAAAAGACTTTCAATGCTGATAAATTTCTTGTCGGGTTCACCTGTTTTGTAATCAATGATCCGGATATTCCCTTCTTTCTCATCCACCCTGTCGATAATACCACCAATATTTACCTGAAGTGCCTGTGAAGAAAAGCTCACAGGAATTGTAAAACTGCAAAACCTTTCAAGTTCGAGGATTTTAAAAGGAGAATAGGCTTCATCAGCTGTCAGCAGGCGGGTGATATATTTTTTCAGTACATTAAAAATGATGGAATTTCTCCCTGTTATCTGAAAATCTTCTGTTTTATACACCACTTCTTTGAATGCCTGTTGCAGCGCTACCTGGATGATATTTTTATCGGAAATCATTTTATGCAGGTTTTCTTTCTGAAGCAATGTTCCCTTCTCCTCCCTGTAAAGATATTCCATGGATTTGTGCAGCAGATTACCAAACATCATTTCATCAACTTCTTCGCTCACTTCCTGAGGTTCTTCAATTTGGGCGATATACTTAAAATAAAATTTCAGGCTGCAGTCGATATAAGTATTAATAGCACTGGGTGAAAGATATGCCTTTTCGGTATATGCCATCAATGCCTTCATTATTTCACTGTTCTTGGAAATTTTTATTTCCTTCGCGGACTGAATATTGACATTGTAAGTAATGTTGTGCTCTTCGATGGTAAATCCGGGCTCATATTTTAACTGGGTGAGGAAACGGCTCATCTCGCCGGTTTGCGAATCATCTGTCCTCGAATTATAGGTAAACACAACATTTTTAGCTCTTTGAACAAGCCGGTAGAAATAATAGGCATAGATGGAATCCTGGTGTTCAATAGTTGGCAAACCGAAGGCCTTACGGAGGCTATAAGGAATGAATGACGGAGAAGTCCCGCTTTTAGGCAGATTCCCTTCATTCATCGAGAGAATAATTACATTTTCGAAATCTACTGCACGTGTTTCGAGTATTCCCATAATCTGCAATCCGGATAAAGGTTCTCCGGTGAAAGGAACACTCAGTCCCCTGATGTATTTTTTCAGCAAACGGGTAAAAGTAACCAGCGAAAAATCAATATTCTTTTCTGAAAGAACTTCCTTCAACCTTTTTATGGCTTTAAACAGATAATACAGATATTCGCTTTCAACCTTCGAAACATCAGCTTTATTTTCCTGCTCCGGATCCTCATCTTCTTCAGGTCCTTTTTTATCAAGGTTTTCAGCAGCCATATATAAAATATCCATCATGTAGTCTGCAAACTCAGACGGATTAGAAGGTTTGCTGAATATTTTCGCAACAATCTTATCATCCCCGAAATCAGAAGGTTTTAGGAATATCTTATTCTCATTTATCATCCTGGCCGAAAAATCGTTGGGCAATTTCAGGTGCAGATATTGCGAATAGGGATGTTTGAGGATAGACTGCACATTTTTATAATAAAAGATGAATTGCCCATTTTGCTGAACCCTCACATTGCGTTGCAGGTTTATCAGCTCTTCCAGGAAACTATACACAGGCGTGATCGTGACCGGATAACCCATGGTGACATTTATTTTCCGGATATCAGAAGGGATGGAATGCAAAACGGGCATCAACATTTGTTCATCGGCCAGCACCACGGCAGTGGTGTTATAATCATTGGTTCCCAGCTGATGGAGCAACGAAGGCAGAACCCTGGCCTGTCCTACGGCTGAAGGAACAGCTATACAGGTGAATTTTTTACCCTTCAGGTTATTTGACGTAAATGTGGCAGCAGGAGGAAAATCCCGGAGATTCTCCCGGATAAACTGCCCGGCTTCATGAACGGGATTATTCAGGTAATAGTCATCATAATCCCAGTAAAATTCCGCAATATTCAAGTTTTGAAGAATTTTGAAAAATGTTTTTTCACATTTGTTCAAAGCATTAAATCCTACAAAAATAATTTTCTGATAAGGCAGCTCCGGCTCCTTATCCTCATTTAACCGTTTAACGGCCTCACGGTATATCATTCCCTCATAACCAATACCTTTATCCTTGAGCATTGCCGTGTAGGTTTCATAGATGGGATGAAGGATATTCCAGACAGAAATAAAGTTTTGCTTTTGAGTGGTAAGATGTTCAAGGTTGAAGTTTTTCCAGAAAACCCTTATGGCCTGTATTTGGTTGTCAGTAAGATATTCAAACCTGTCCCTGAGGTCTTTCAATGATTCTATATTTTTAAACAATTCGACAGCATTGACCAGATTTTTGTCCACGTCGTCAAAATCGCTAAGCATGGTTTCTCCCCAAAAATAAAACTCATCAAAGGTCTCTTCGGTATTCTTCAGTTTTTTGTAAATTTCGTAGAGGTCGAAGATCAAACTCAGATTATCGGCAAGTTGCAGTTGCGAAAGCTGTTGCATCAATTCATTGATGGCCGAGAACGAAGGCGCCCAAATCGGTCTGGCGATCATGTCTGAAAGGTAACGTGTGAAAAACAAGCTGGCCCTGCGATTTGGGAATACCACACAACAATCAGAAAGCTTATCGCCATACCGTTGATAAAGGTCAGTGGCTACGTTATTCAGAAAACTATTGCTCATAAGTTATTATCTAAATCGCTTAAATCAATCTTAAAAATCAATATTGTTTTTAATCCTCCTTCCCATAAGGGAGCCAGAGTTTGAACTATCTTTTGCAGGGTTCCAAAACAAAAAATAACCAGGGATGAAAATACAAAAAATTACCAGCTTATAACCTTTAAGGAATGGATTTAAGAAATCAAGCCCCTGGCAGGAAACGTAAAATCATATCACGCAGGTATTCCCTGTCCAGATGGGTATAAATCTCAGTGGTAGTAATGGATTCGTGGCCAAGCATCTCCTGAACGGCACGCAAATCAGCACCTCCTTCAACCAGATGGGTGGCAAACGAATGGCGAAAAGTATGGGGACTGATATTTTTCTGCAGGCCTATTTTTTCTGCAAGCTCCTTGACAATGGTAAAGACCATGATGCGGGTCAGCATGGAGCCCCTCCGGTTTAAAAAGACAATATCTTCTGAATCCCGGTGTATCCTTTTTAATTTATTCCTATCCCCGAGATATAAATTGATTTCTTTGATGGCTTTTGGACTGATGGGAACCAGCCTTTCCTTACTCCCTTTCCCAAAGATTCTGACAAAACCCTCCTCAAAATACAAATTGGAAAGTTTAAGACTGATTAGTTCCGAAACCCTAAGCCCGCAGCTGTACAAGGTTTCTATCATGGCTTTGTTGCGCTGGCCTTCAGGCTGGCTGAGATCAATGGCACCTAAAAGTTTGTTGATTTCGTCAACAGTAAGTATTTCGGGCAACTTACGGCCTGTCCTTGGCGCTTCGAGCAAATCGGCCGGGTTGGTTTCTACTTCATCCTCCAGCATCAAAAATTTGTAAAAAGCCTTTGTCCCGGAAACAATTCTTGCCTGGCTATTGGCGCTCATATCTAATTTGCCTACCCATTGAATAAAATCTTCCAGCATCTTCAGATCAATCTGGTCAGGTTTAAGGTTGAGCTTTTTAAATTCCAGATATTGAGTAAGCTTGTGGATGTCATTAGTATATGCTTCTATAGTATTTGATGACAAAGATTTTTCCAGCTTTAAAAAATTGGAAAAGTCCTTCTGATAAGTCTCCCACATGATTGAAATTTGATCGTTTTTCTTACAAATTTAACAAACAAAATTGTTTTAGTAGATTTCAATAGAAATTAATCAGAGGCAAGAAAAGTTGAAAACATCAGACGCAGGTCCTGCTAGCTTTGTGTTGGATAATTCACGATCAGTTTTTTTAAGATTACTGAATATTAGCAACTAAATATTCCCCTGAGCGGAATAAAATTTAACGGCCGTTATTTACTAAGCGAAGCGATCTCATTCTCCTGTATTTTATGGAGAATAAAAAGTTTGAATAAAGTTTTAATGCAAAGAATACCCCGGAGGTACATAGATTTTTCTCCGTGTAACTCTGTGTCTTCTCCGTGTATCTCTGTGTTAAAGTATTTAATTATTACACAGAGTACCACAGAGTTTTTCACGGAGAGCCACAGAGAAATTAAAGATATTCAAACGAATAAGCAGTATTGTCTTGTTTCCCGGAACGGAATAAAATTTAATGCCCATGTTTTTTATGGAGAATAAAAAGGAAGAATAAAGCTTAAAGACAAAGAATACCCCGGAGGTACATAGAATTTTCTCCGTGTAACTCTGTGTCTTCTCCGTGTATCTCTGTGTTAAAGTATTTAATTATTACACAGAGTACCACAGAGTTTTTCACGGAGAGCCACAGAGAAATTAAAGATATCCCAAA